>DASYSA010000324.1:0-4009 GCA_036003885.1 Blastocatellia bacterium
GCTCAGGAATGTCCGCGTCAGCATTCTTCCAGGTGCTTATGAACTCCGCGTACTCCGATCGCGCGCGATCGTGATCCCCCTTTCGCTCATAGGCCTGTCCCAGATGATAACGTGCGAGGTAATAATTCGGATTCAGGACTAGTATGCGCAGATACTCACCAATCGCGTCGTCCCACTTGCCCAGTTCCAGGTATGCGTTCGCCAGACAATCTTCGTACGATTCGATACCCGAGGTGGTTGGCAGGTGCCGTAACGCTTCTTTGAAATGTATTACTGCGTCGTCATCCGATTTGGCTCTCAACGCCAGGTAGCCTCGAAAATAGTCGTAACTTCTCTGATCGTGTCTTGCTCCTCGCTGGGGATTTGGCAAACTCTCGAAGAGCCTCTCCTTCAACTTATCTGCCTTTGCCCCATCCTTGCGCTCGAGCGCAATCACCAGTGAGTTCCAAACCGCGCCCTTCGCGTATTGCATCTCTTTCTTCGCCGCTTGTTCGGCCCGATTTATGTCACCCCTTCTCCAGTGGACGTAGGCGATGCTGCTGTAGCCAACGGCGCGCGCCAGGTCAGATTGCGTCACCTCAATGTATCTCTGGTACTGGCCGATCGCCTCCCGATATCGCCCCTCCTGAAAATAGACATCACCCATGTGGATGATTGCCGGTTCAAACTCGGGGTTGAGCGCGAGCGCCCGTTGATACTCAGCGGCGGCGGCCCCATACCGCCCGGACTGTTGATAAGACATCCCAAGACTGTCGTGTGCGTTTGGCTCGTTGGGCGCAAGCGCGGTGTAGTGCTGATGCGCCGCGATAGCCTCATCGTATCGTCCAACACTGAGCAACGCTACTCCCAGGCCGTTGTATAAATCCTTGGCTTCCGGATCGATGATCAAGCCCTGCCTGACGACCTCGATCGCCTCTTCGACTTGCTCTTCGCCACGAAGGAGGCGGCCCAATCTCCAGTAGGCCTCGGGTTCGAACGGGTACTGGGCCGTGATCTGGCGAAACAGCCTTACCGCGTTCGTATAATCGCCTCTCGCGATCGCGTACCAGGCGGTGATGTAGAGCTTGTCCTTCTCACTCAATCGATCTGACAACTGGAAGGCCTTCTCGAGGTAGGGCCTCCCTTTCTCGGGCAAGAAGTCGGTTACCGCATACGCGTAACCTATCCGCGCGTAAGCCATCGCGAACTTCGGATCAAGCTCGATAGCTTTCTGCAGCAATACGATTGCATGCGCATTTTCGAACCCCTGCGCTTTCTCCAGGCCAAGCGAGTAATAGCGGTAGGCTTCCAAATTATCTGTCATCACCTCAGCCAGCCCAGCCTTCTTGCCAAGCTCTGACGGAGGAACTCCAAGATGCGTGGTCAGCTTCAGCGATAAGAGATCAACCTGGGTGAGGATTTGATTCAAAGAATCCACGACGAGCCGCTCTGCCGCGATCAGTTGACCGCTGGCCGTTTCACAAAGCTGAACATCAATCCGAATCTGCTCGCCAAATGAGGCAAAACTGCCAAGCAACACCGCGTCCGCATGGCTCTTCCGCGCAACATCCAGCGCATCGTCCAGGCGAATTCTGTCGGTTGGCTTGTGCCCGCTCCGCTCGATCAGCAGGTGAAGCTGCTGGCGGCTCAATACGGTGAGCTTGTTCGAGCGAGCCAGATCGGTGATGAGCATATCGGCCAGCCCTTCGCACAGCCAGTCGAGACCTGGGTTGGCCGACTGGTTTTCGAAGTACATTACCGCAAGAGCCTTCTTACCCGGCACCTGCGGCAAGGTTATCTCAGCATGTTGCCGACTTGACCGTCCAAACAGACCGATCGTGATGATTGAGAGCGCCACAACCGCGACGAGTATGATAGCCAGCAGGATGGGCACACTCCGCTTGCGCCCGAAGAACCTGGCTGCAGGACGCGATAGGGCCTTTTGAGGACCCGTAGGAGGGTCAGACAGGCCCTTAGTGTGCTCGGCATCGGCGGCAGGCTCTCCAGCGCCGCCATTCGGGTGGTGTTCTTCCACGGTCCCGATGAAGAGATATCCGACCTTTGGCGCGGTCCTTATGAAACGCGGCTGGCGCGGGTCGTCGCCCAGCGCTTTCCGTATGTCCGCTATACACTGCACAAGCGCGTTGTCCGTGACAGCCGTGTCGTGCCAGATGGTCTCGAGCAACTCTTCCTTGGTTACGACCCTTTCCCGTTGCTCTAAGAGGTACAAAAGGACGTGGAAGGTCTGCTGGCGCAGGTGCTGCTCCTCGCCGTTGCGTTTGACGCAGGCCCGCGAGGTGTCGATCTCGATATCGTCAAACCTATAAATGGTTTTGCCCAACAGGTTCACTGCCATAATCCCGGTTGGTAAACTATTTCAGAATAATTTCATCTTTCATTCACTACTTCAGCAGCCTTTAGTGGGATAAGGGTTTGCAATCAGAGGACACCGGCCCGAAGTAGCGGACCCGATTCTAGCACGATCGGCTGGACCGGCAAACCCCGGCGCAGCATGTCCAATAAGTGTTGAGAGAGATGAATCATACAGGTCCGTCATGTCGCCCAATCTCCAACCGATGGGTACGTGTAAGTTTGTAACACTTAAGGACGCCAGCCGCCAGCAGGAAGCAGTCGGCGAGTTCTCGACAGATTCGCCCAACCAGGATCGCGTTCGACTTCGATCAACTTCCAACGACTGAAGGAGGCACTATGACACTCAAAGCAACCACATCATCCAAAACGAAACGATGGGCCTGGCGGGCCCTTCTGGTCTCGCTGTTGTTGCCGATAGCGCAAGTTGGTTACGTGCAGGCGCAGGACTTCCGTGCCACCATCGTCGGGCAGGTGACCGACCATCAGAAGGCCGCGGTTGTGGGCGCCGTGGTCAAGGCGATTCGGGGGGATACCAATCTGGTCACCGAGGTCAAAACCAACAGTGAAGGGTACTACTCGATTCCCTATCTCCTCCCGGGAGCCTACACAATAGAAATCTCCGCGGCAGGGTTCGCCACACTCAAGCGTGAAAACATCGTCGTTCAGGTCGCTGATAAGCTGAACATATCCGCCTCTCTGACAGTTGGAGGAGTGTCAGAGGCTGTTACCGTACTGGGCGGGCAGGATCTCATTCACACCGAGACCGCTTCTCGCGGAATGAATTACGATGCGAACAAAACGCAGGAGCTTCCGTTGAATGGTCGCCAGGTTTATATGTTGCTATCGCTGACGCCCGGCGTAATCTTCACTCAGGAAGTCTTCGGCCCGAGCGGCTTCTCCGGCACTCGTGGTTGGGACGTGAACAACGCCTATAAGATCAATGGAGCGCGCGGCGGCCAGAACCTTTTCCTGCTGAATGGCGCACCTATCAGTGACAATAACGGCACCTGGCAGGTTGCGCCCAACGTCGAGGCCATACAGGAATTCAAGGTTATGACCAACACCTACGACGCGGGGTTCGGTCGTTTCGGCGGAGGCGTCGTGAACACCACTCTGAGGTCGGGAACGAACGACTGGCATGGTTCGCTCTTCGACTATTTCCGCAACAGGATCTTCGATGCCAACTACTTCCAGAACAATTTCCGAGGCGCCCCGAAAGACAAGCATAACCAGCACCAGTTCGGTGGAGCCGCGGGCGGCCCGATTCGCAAGGACAAGGACTTTCTATTCGTCAGCTTCGAAGGCTGGAGAGAGAGGATTGGATTCCCCGCTCTGTCGAGTACCCCTCCGGTAGTGCTGCGAGACGGCCAGCACTTCAATGACCTCGGATACAAGATCTACGACCCCAAGACGACTCATGTCTGCGGGTCAAGGGAGCCGAGCTCGACCTGTCAGGGCCAGACGTTCATTCGCGATCCATTCCCCAATAACGTGATCCCGGCGAACCGCATCAGCCCGATTGGAAAGGCGATTCTCTCCTACTTCCCGGCTGCCAATGCACCCGGGCTCAGCAACAATTTCATCGGCAGCGGCAATGTCGGACGCTACCGCTACGAGCAGCCGGTCGTGCGGTGGGACCACACCTTCGGTCCCAACG
>DASYSA010000325.1:0-7236 GCA_036003885.1 Blastocatellia bacterium
GCCGGTGAATTTAATGTCCGTCCAATTGCATGGTATCGCCCCTGATAGAAGAGCAACGGCTTGCGAAGTTCCGTTTCGCCCCGGACTGCATGGCGCACCAGACCCAGAAAAATGATGTGATCTCCACCCGGATATGTCGCAGCAATCTCGCAATCAAGATACGCAACGGCGTCCGTCAAGATGGGGGCACCCGCCGGTGTCTGACCCGACGTACAGTCAGCAAACATTACCTCGCCGGCGTCGCGCTTTCGGGCGAACCGATCCGAAAGATCGCAGGCGTAGTCAGCCAGTATATTTATGCAGAACGTCCCAGCGTTTTCGACGAGAGTTGCGAACCGCCCCCCCTTGCTTACGCACACTAAAACTAACGGGGGCTCCAATGATACTGAAGTGAAGGCGTTAGCCGTCACTCCGTGCATGACCTTGCCGAAGCAAGTGGTCACAACTGTGACTCCGGTCGGAAATTGGGCCATGACCTGTCGCAATGTCGCTGGCGCGAGGCCGCCGTGGCGGAGCAAGGTCTGTTGGCCTTTCGATGATTCGGTGACACCCCTTGCTCTTCTAACCGCGCCGTGTCTCATGGTTTCACCAGCATAATAATGCTCCGCCTGACGTGTATTTCGCACCCCACACCTCGACGGTCACTCCGGATCTTTCAGGAAGGGAATTAGGCTCGACCAGTCGTAGTCCAAAACGAGGTATTGTTTCACACTGAAACTCAGGTTTTGGGTGTCAGCGAGCGATTTGGGGCCCGGGAATCCAATAACTCTCCAGCCGATGCCTCCCTGATTTCCACCATAGATCGGGTCGCTGTAAAAGCCCTGGCGTGTGTGGATCGCTAGAGCCAGGAAAAAGTCCGTCCCCTCGTCGGACGATGCGCCACTGCCTCCAGATGAAGATGTCCCGTCTCCGCCGACCGTGGCGGCGTCCTGCGCGATCACCCTTTGTTGGGTATTTTTTAAGCGGACACGCTCCGGCTTTGGCGCTCCTGAAAGCACCTCGAGCGCCCGGTCTTGATTGTCGGCCTCGAGGTCCCGGAAGCGAGTCCCGAAGCGCATCTTCGAGATCTCATCGAGTTTCCGAATACCCTCTCGGTAGGTCTGTTGCATGATCGAGATGCGCCTTCTCCAAGCTCGCGCGGCTTCGCCCTCCAATTGCAGAAAGCCACTTCCGTCCGCGGCCGCGAAGATAAAGTCCAGACCTGATAGGTAGCGGTCGATAAAACGGACGACGCCCGCCTCGTTGGAGCCCGGATCGTGGTCGATGGGCATCATACGGGCTGTAGCGGCCGCAATGGTGGCCCATTCGTGGCCGGTGAAGTACAGTGGCTCGTTCGAGCCAGAGTCCGTCGCCAGTTTGCGGACGGTCCAATTGGCCTGAGATGTAATGCCGCTGATCACCACACTTCGATGAGTTAGCTGCGGGCCAGGAGGCGCTGGTAGTCGCTCGGAACGGCTCTTGGCATACACGTTCGCTATGTACTCGCAGCAACGCCACGCGTTCGCCATCATCGTAAGTGTGGGATTGACACCAGTCGCCGTCGGGAAGCAGCTGCCGTCAAGCACGAAGAGATTTTCCACGTCGTGTGCCTGGCACCACTCGTTAAGGACTGATCTCGACGGATCCGTTCCCATCCGGAGCGTTCCATGCTGGTGTCTCGAGTTAGTAAGAGGGAAGCGCCCGATATAGACGGGAATCGTCTTCGAGGCGCCCGCCGCGTCCAAAATTTCCATGTTCTTGTCGATTTGCCACTTCGCAAGGTTTACGTCATTGGGGTGTGATTTGTGGGTGATTCGCGCTAATGGCAAGCCCCAACTATCACTCACATCTGGGTCAAGGTCAACGCGGTTGGATTCGACCGGTAGGTCATGCAATACCATACCGATCTTCATTGCGTAGTTGTAGAAGTCGCGATCGGCATCTTTCATGGCAGACCCCCAGAGCGGGCGGCCAGGGAAGTCCCATCCGATGGGATGACCAACTCCGGATGCTGCGATGATGGAGCCCGCGATATGTCCGCGCCCCGCATCAGTCTCATAGAACTCGAAAGAGCCGCCACTGACATAGTTACCACTGAAGCCGTACAGGGGCTGATGGATCTCTTTATCGAACAGTCCAACGGCAAACAGATACCCATGGAAAGTAGCGTTCTTGCCGACCATTCCGCTGCTATTCGCAAGGCCCTGCGGGGAACTGGCAGTCGATGACAAAAGAAGCAGGCGCGATGACTCGATCGCCCCTAGACAGAGGACGACGATCTGCGCCTCTTGCTCAACCTCGTGCCCGCTCGGATCGAAGTAGACAACGCCTTTGGCACGGCCATCTTTGCCCATGGTGACTTCCCGGACATAGCAGTGCGGTCGCAAGTCGAAATTCCCTGTGGCCAACGCCTCGGGCACGAAGTTAGTCAGAGTGCTCGATCGCGTCGTGGTAGGATCGCCGTACCAGTTCCAGAAACCGGTCCAGTTCGAGGGATCGCGACCCTTTACGGGTGTGCTCACCATTGCTTGGGGAATCGGGAACGCGTTGATCCCTAGCTTGGCGCAACCCTCGTAGAACTTCTTTCCAAACGCCGTCGGCGGCAGCGGAGGGCTTGGATATCCTCTGCTCCTCGGCGGTTCAAATTTGTTGGCCTCAGGCAGCCCCGTGCAGCCGAACTCCCACTCAACCTTTGTCAGATAGGGCTCGAGATCTGCATAGCGAATCGGCCAGTCGGCTAGGCTAGCCTCTGCCACGTCCCCGTGGAGCATCCGCTGCATGAAGTCGGAAGGCATCGGACGAGGGAACCAGCCTGACCAGTGCGCGGTCCCGGCACCGACCATCTGTGGACCGAACGAAAAGGACAACTGGGTCGGTGAGGTCACATTCTCTCGCAGCGTCTTTGGGATAGCGTCTCCGTCGAGGTAGTGACGATCGATGAACTTGAGTTCGTCGCCCGAGAAGTGTTCTGCCGGCCTGAGCCAGGGGCCCCGTTCAAGGCCGACCACACGAAGTCCCGCTTCGCACAAGACCTTGGCCACCGTGCCTCCCGTGGCCCCGGTGCCGACTATCACGACGTCAACAGGGTCCGGCTTACGCCCGTACCTCATCTGTATTCATCTCTAGGTTTGGTTGACTGCATTTCAGCCGTTACGGTTCACTAGTGTGTCATTGCGCACGCCTCGTGACTTGACTCGCCGCTTCGCAGCAATTTTTTGCTCAAGCCGCGGAAGCACTTGTGTCTTCAACCGATTCATCGAGTCGCGGTGCTGCGCCTGAGGCTCCCATTCATGGCCCATGACGAGGAGTGTCCCGAAGCCCCCGACCGCCATATACATGTCGTACAGCTTTTCAGCAACCTCGTCGACATCACCTACGATCCAAATGTTCTCAGCAAGATATTCGACGGTGACCGCTTCATCAGGAATGTTCGGATCAACCTTAAGGGCTTGCAGCACATTGATCTTCTTCATCAAGGGCAGAATGTATGCCCGAAAATCGCGACCGAAGGTTCCGTTGATAGCCTCTTCGCGCGCTGATTTGCTGGTTTCGCCGACGTACACTTCGCGAGCAATGCGCCAAATAGATCGTGAAGTAGAACGACCTGCTTGCTTAGCGCTCTCTTCGTAAGTCTCCCAATGCTGCACAAGTGTGGGCACGGTCAAGACGTTTAGACTCAAAGGAATAAATCCGCGAGCACCTCCGTAGGCGAGCATATCGGAGCGCGGGCCAACACCCGCCACCGCAATCGGTGGGTGCGGACGATTTTGATACGGCCGCATGTGCAGGCTGACACCCAACACCGGGTCTCGCTCGGGAATCGTAAAGCTCCAGCGTCGATGACGATACGGTCCCGGCTCCGGGTCCTTCCAAAGCATCAAGATCGTGTCCAGGGCTTCACGCGTGAGCTGCCGCTGCTCAAAGTTCTTTGTATCGATCTCCCATAGGACAAAGTCGGCAGCAAACGCACCCGACCCGATACCCCACATGAATCGTCCACGGGCTAACTGGTCCAAGAGCGCGATGCGGTGGGCAAGCATCACGGGGTGATGGTATGGGAGGGAACTCACCCCAGTGCCGAGTTTTATGCGCTCCGTCCGAGCCAGCGCGTTCGCAATAACAAGATCGGCGCACATTATGTTCTCCCACTCGGACAAGAAATGCTCACCGATCCATGCCTCGGCGAATCCCAAGCGATCAAGCAACACCAGCTGTTCGATGTCCGCCTCTAGTGTTTCTGCGTGATCTGCTCCTGGCGGATGTAGAGGCATATTGAACAATCCGAGCTCCATGCTAAGTCTCCTTTGTCATTTTCTTGGTGTCACTTTGGCTGAGCGCGTAGAAGCAGGGTGCGACTTACTCGCTGATCCAACCGATGCGCGCACAGTTAACACACTCGACAGCACTTGCATGTATCCGTTCTGAATCATCAAAGCAGGTCAAACACAATCGCAGAGCGATGTCCCGCGATGAGGCCTCACGCTCTGGCCGGGTTACCGACAGCCAAGTCCCGGCGTAGATGCTCGGCGACCTGATCAAATGTGGCTTCGAGAAGACCACTCATCTCTTCAAGGTGTTCTTCCGAAAATGTCAAGGGCGGATACAAGGAGATCACGTCACCGTTCGTGCCGTCGGCCATCCCGGTGCCAGGGTAGGTCACGATCCCATTTTGCAATCCGATTCGCTGAACTAGCGCCGCAACGCCTTTCGCAGCCGGCCAGGGCTGCCGCGAGGCCTTGTCTTGAACGAATTCGATTCCCCCCATGTATCCGGTACATCTGACGTCACCCACGAAGGGATACCTCCCAAGACGTTCGAGAGCTTCGCGAAAACGACTCGCCAAATTGCGGACATTTTGAAGCAGCTGCTCGCGTTGGAATATTCCCAAGACGGTGCTGCCCACGGCCATCGCGAGAGGATTCGCCGCGAAGGTGAAGATGTGGTCGAAACTAGCACCGGTGCGCACAAAGGCTTCGCGAACGTGCTGGCGCATCGCCACGGCCCCAAGCGGTGCGTATCCGCCGCTTACACCCTTGCCCATCACCATTAGGTCGGGGATTACTCCCCAGTTGTTGATTCCAAACAGTTCTCCGGTCCGTCCGAAACCAGTGACAACTTCGTCGACTATCAGCAAGATGCCGTATCGGTCGCAGATCTGACGAATCTGGGGAAAGTATTCCTTCTGAGGTGGAATTGCGCCTCCGGCAGACGCCACGATGGGCTCGGCAATGAACGCAGCGACTCGCTCTGGCCCGACCTTAAGAACTGCTTTTTCCAGTTCTTGTGCGCAAGCGACTTTACAGGTTGGATAGGTCAGCCCGAGAGGGCATCGATAGCAGTAATTTGGTGGGATGTGGGGAAAGCCCAGGAGTAATGGCTCGAACTTCCGGCGCCGACCGGAAGATCCGGTCGCCGAGAGAGCCCCAAGGCTGGCACCGTGGTAGCTTGTATACCGCGAAATAATCACATCCCGCTTCGGATCGCCCATTTCGACGTGATATTGGCGTGCTAACTTGAGGGCAACCTCGACGGCTTCCGATCCGCCACTCGTGAAAATGATGTAGTCGAGGTCTCCTGGCGTAAGGGCCGCAATCGCGGCGGCCAGGTTGCGGGCAGGGTTATTGATGAATGTGTTGGAGACAGCGAAGGGTAGGCGCAAAGCCTGTTCACGGAGGGCATCAGCCACCTCTCGGCGTCCATATCCCACATTCACAACAGCAATCCCGGCAATAGCGTCGAGGTAGCGCCTGCCCTGTGTATCCCAGACATGGACGCCCTCGCCCCGATCCAGCACCGGATACGTCCTGCGTGGATCCAAGGTGAAGAGGTGCTCAGGCTTGCTCGGACTCGTCACCGAACCGCATCCTAGACCTTTAAAGATTAAAGATCAAGATGATTGACAAAGGCTCTCTCATCGGATAGAATCAGAACTCGTCCGTCTCGCATTCTGAGGTGAGGGAAGCATGAGACTTCAAGCTATTGCCATCGTTGCGGCGAACATCCTTTTGGGCAGCGCATGCCAATCCTCTAACAGTCCATCCACTTCGAACTCCACAACTGGCCCAACTATTGTCTATGCCGTTTCGCATCTGGCCGTCACAATGGACCCATGTTTTATCCCAGGAGGAAACGAAACCTCTGAGGTCAATAACTGGCTCTATCTGGCCTGGGACTACAATCCAGTGACGACCGCAAACGGTCCAATCCCGATGGACGACGTGACGTCGGCATTCAAAGGCAATATGGTTCCGGGGCTGCTAACGTCCTGGGAGCTATCAAGCGACCAATTGACGTGGACACTCCACATTCGAAAGGGTGTGGTTGATAGCTATGGCAATGAGGTCAAGGCAAAATTCGCCAAGTGGGTGCTTGAACGGGTAAACAAGGCCGGAGGATGCTCCTACTGGACGAATGCGCTTGGCGTTCCGGATGCCGCCTCACAGGTGACCGTCGTCGATGACTATACCCTTCGTGTTCAACTCAAGACCCCAAATGCGATCTTCCTTAACGTGCTGAACTCCAACAGTGGTCTCGTGATGGGACCCGAAGTGATGAAACATGTAACGACAGCCGACCCTTGGGGCACCCAGTGGCTAAGACAGAATGCGCCGGCGACTGGTCCCTATCTGCTCAAGTCGTGGACACCGGGAGTGGAGCAAGTCTTCGTGCGGAACCCGAAATATATCGGGCCGAATCCCGCGCAGATAGGCAAGATCATCTATAGGCTCGTTCCTGACGCCTCAGTAAGAGTAACTTTGCTTCTCAGCGGTCAGGCGCAGGTCGCCCGCGACCTCAGTCCTCAGAACATCAAGCAGATCAGCGATAGCAAGAAGGCAGTTGCTCATTGTGTCGCCGGGAACCGATACGTATATGCCGCCTTTAACGTGACACCGGGTCATCCGACGGAAAACCTGTTGCTCCGCCAGGCTCTTAACTATGCCGTTCCGTACGACGACGTGATAAATTCGGTCTATAATGGCACGGCAACAAGGCTGTATGGCTTTGCTCCACCAATAACGAATGGCTATCTCGGCCAGTCAGCGTTTCCCTACAGATACGATCTCACCAAAGCCTCTAACGTTCTCGCCCAGTCTGGACTGCACAACGTCAGGCTCACTTTACTTATCAATAACACCTTCCCCGAGCACCAGCAGATAGCAGTGTTGCTGCAGAACAGTTTTTCCAAGATCGGGGTCAGTCTGACAATAGACAAGAAACCGGCGGCCGCATGGTATGACCAAGCGGCCTCACGATCTG
>DASYSA010000326.1:0-7689 GCA_036003885.1 Blastocatellia bacterium
GCGAACGAACGCTGGGGCTGCGGCGTTGCGGTTGGCGATTATGACAACGACGGCCGGCCCGATCTCTTCGTCGGCAACTTTGGAGTGTCGCGGCTCTACCACAACAATGGCAATGGCACCTTCACCGACGTTGCCGAGAAACTCGGCGTCGCGCGAAAAGGGTGGAGCACGGGAGCATCGTGGGGAGACTACGACAGAGATGGACGGCTCGACCTGTTCGTCCCCGGCTACGTTGAGTTCGACATAAACAATTTGCCTGCAAGCCCTGCCCAGGCCGGCAAAGAAGGTGCAATCGGCCAGAACTTCTGCCTGTTTCGCGGCGTCCCGGTCTTATGCGGGCCGCGAGGTCTCAAAGGCGAAGGCGACACGCTCTATCATCAGAAATCCGACGGCACGTTCGAAGATGTGAGCGTGAAGGCCGGAGTGAACGACCCGCAGAAGTACTATGGCTTCTCATCCGCGTTCATTCATGCCAACGAAGACGACCTGTTGGATCTGATCGTGGTGAACGATTCGACGCCCAAGCAGTTATACATAAACAAGGGCGACGGCACCTTCGAAGAGGTCGGTTATGCCTCGGGGGTTGCGTTGAACGAAAACGGGCGCGAGCAGGCTGGAATGGGATTGGGTATAGGCGACTATGACAACGATGGCCGCGTAGATTTTTACGTGACGAACTTCTCTGACGATTCGAATACGCTCTATCACAATGATGGAGAGGGAAACTTTACCGATGTCACTTTTCAGTCGGGCCATGGCGAGATAACGATGCCGTTTCTCGGTTGGGGCACGTCCTTCATGGACTTCGACAATGACTGCTGGCAGGACGTCATCGTTGCCAACGGTCACGTGTACTCGGGGGTGGACCAGCAGCAGTGGGGAACGAGCTACGCACAGCAGGTGTTGCTGTTTCGCAATCTCGCCGACGGCAAGTTTGCGCGGGTTCCTGCTGCGCCGGGGAGCGGGTTGGCAATCGCGATTCAGGCGCGCGGCCTGGCCGTGGGCGACCTCGACGGCGATGGCCGGCTCGACGCGGTGTTCGATAACATGGATTCTCCTCCAACAGTTCTTCGAAACGCGGCCCGGCCGGCAATGCACTGGCTCGAACTGCGCCTGATAGGAGATCCAGCCAGGAAGAGTCCCAGGGATGCAATCGGAGCGGTTGTTTATCTCTCCACTGGAGCAATCCGACAGAGGGGCGACGTCGTTAGCGGGGGCGGATATGCTTCACAGAATGATCAGCGGGTGCACTTCGGACTGGGCGCCGCCTCTAAGATTGATAAGCTCGAGGTGAAGTGGCCAGATGGCGCCGTAGAGACAATCAACGTTCCGGGTATCGACCGCGTCATCACTGTCGTTGAAAAAGCGGGCGTTCTCAAAACGCCATAGCCCGGTGTGCCTGGGCGGAATGGCCTTCCATTTTTGGCCAGAGATCCTCAGCAGCAAAATAATAGAGGTTCAAATTGTGAACGCTTTTCTATGCGGAAATCCGATGAGCGCGCTGATCCCGTAGTACGGGATGATCGGAGGCAATAAAGATGCAGCACGCTCAAGAAGATGCTATGGAAGAACGCTCGCTGAGATTCGCAGCAATTACGTACTACCTTGTGATGCTGGCAGGACTCGCCATCGGATTGTATGGTCTGGTATCACTCTTCTGGCTATCAATGGATCAGCTCCAGCAAAGACAGATCACTGGATCAATACTCGGACTATGAGAGACCTGCTTCGTCATTGGTCACTGGTCATTGGTCACCAGCCCGTCTCTACCGGCCGCCGTCGCAATAGACTGAGGTCCGTGAAGACCTAAGCGCCAACTAATCAGATCACGCCCGCTGCCCCTATCGCCTTCGCCATGATTCCTCTCAAATGATCGAAACTGTGGCGCAACACAGTCATTGTTGTTAGTATCTATTCCGCCGCAACACGAGCCCGGCCGCCGAGGCAGGTGGCATATCACTGTTCGGGCAATCGATCGAGGTCGGCTCCTGACTGAAGACATCCCGTGATCGCCGCCAGACGCTCAAACGTGGCCTTTTCAACAATTTGAAACTTTAGGGCGCGGTTGGCGTTTTCCAGGTGAACTACCGTTTTAACGAAGCGAGGTGACCACGATGCCCCGCTGGCTCTTCAAACTGGGGAATAGACGCGCCGCAATCACGTGCGGCGTGCTGCTCGTAGCGGGCATCGTTTCGGTCACCTTCGTCCTCAGATCGCGCTCATCAATCTCTAGAGGGGCGACAGCGGAGCCTGCCGACTCATCTGTCGTGCAAGTGAGCAGAGGCGACCTCAAGAAGCTTCTGCTGCTTGACGGCGAATTGCGCGCGGTCTCGTCGCGTACCGTCTTCTCCTCTACATCCGAAGAAGTAAAGATTATCTACCTGCCTCCCGAAGGGAGCCTGGTGAAGGCGGGCGATCGTGTCGTGGAACTCGACAGCGGCACAATTCTCGGCAAAATCAAAGACGTCGAAGAGAAGATCATCGCCTCTGAAAACGACATCGTAAAAACGAAGGCCCAACATGAGGCGGCGCTTCGCGACATGGACGTCCAGCTCAGCGTTCTGTGGCAGGCTTACGAGAAGGCGAAAGTCGATGTGAGGGTGCCAGCCGGAGTTGTTCCTCGAAGGAAACATCAGGAGGACCAGCTCGCACACGAGAAGGCCAAAACTGAATATGAAAACCAGTTGACCAAGATCCAGCAGAAGAAGAAGGAGCAGGCTGCAGAGTTGCAGGTCAAAGTCATCGACAAGAACAAGCTCGGAGTCCAGCTGGATCAGATCAAGAGCAACCTTGCGGGCATGAATCTCAAGGCCCCGGCTGACGGCATGGTCATCTACAGCGATCATTGGTACGAACGTCGAAAGATTCAGGTAGGTGACGTGGTCTGGGGCGGGTTTCCGCTGGTCCGGTTGCCGGAGCTCAAAGAGATGGAAGTCATGGCCCAGGTCAACGAAGTAGATGGACCTCGCCTCTCGATAGGACAGAGGGCAAAGATCCGGCTCGATAGCTATCCCGACACGGAGATCACGGGGTCGGTCAAGAGCATCGCGCAAACCGCAATCAAAGCCAGTTGGATGGCCAAGGCCAAGGTCTTCAGAGTCGTGATTTCGCTGGATAAGACAGTGATGGAAATAATGAAGCCGGGCATGTCCGCTCAAGTTGCGGTCGAGGTCGCCGAACACTCCAATCAACTGTTGATCCCTCGCTCTGCGATCGAGTTCGACGGCGATTCGGCGGCGGTCATGCGGCTGGAGGGAGAGAAGGAGATGCGGCCAGTGGCGGTGACCCTGATCGCTGCGGACGCGACTCATTCCGCGGTAGCCGAGGGCGGCGTGCTCAAGGAGGGAGACCGGATACTGATCCGGTGGAGAACTGAGAAGTGACAAGTGACAAGTGACAAGTGACAAGACAGGTGTGAACTCCAAACTCAAAAGCCGCGCTGTGAGGCTGCTGGCGGTAGGCGTTGTTATTCTGGCAACCCTCGCCGGCGCGTTCTTCCTGGTCAAGTCGAGCGCGTTTTCAAGAATTCTGGCGAAGTCGGCAAGTTCAAGCGACGAGCTGGAGATCATATCCAGGCCTATGAGCTTCGGGGTCGATGCGGCCGGAACGCTGCGAGCCACTTCTGTTCGCAACTTCAGCGGTCCCCCGCCATTCGGCAACTACTGGCAATTTCAGATCGTAAGCATGGCGCCCGAAGGCCAGAACGTGAAAAGCGGCGACCTGTTGATCACCTTCGACGCGCAAAAGGTGCAACAGGACCTTCAGAGTCTACGGAGCGAACTGGACTCGGCAACCAAAGAACTGGAGAAGACCCAGGTCTCCATCGATCTTGAACGCCAGGAGCTTTCCGCAAAGCTGGCCGCGGCCGAGAACAACTTCGAGAAGTGCAAACTCAAACAGGGAGTCAGCTCGGATATTGAAGCGTCCAGCGTAATCGAAAAGGACGGCCTGGATTTGGAGCAGGCCCGCCGCGAAGTCGAAGCGCTCAAGGAAAGACTCGAATGGCATACCAAGTCGAGCCAGGCCACCTACAACATAATCCAAAGCCGGAAGGTCCGCGCTCAAAACAAGGTAGACGCAATCCAGAAAGGAATGGAAGGCTTTCAAGCAAAGGCCGACCGGGATGGAGTCGTCGTCTACAAAGTTAAGTGGAACGGTGAGCGCTACAGGGTCGGCGAAAACATCTGGTCAGGGGAGCCGGTTATGGAGATCCCCGACTTGAACACAATCCTGGCCGAAGCCCTGGTGCCCGAGGTTGACATCGGCAAGATCAAAATAGGCCAGCGCGCCGAACTCACGATCGACGCATTTCCGGGAAGGTCATTTTCCGGAACCGTGAAGAGCTTCGGCGTGCTCGTTCACCCCAAGGCCTGGGACATCCCAAACAAGGTCCTCGACGTTCAGATCGCGCTCGATCAACTCGATACATCGGTGATGCGCCCGGCCATGAGCATCAAAGTCAAAATTGAGACGGGATCTATTGCAGACTGTATAGCCGTACCTCTGAAAGCTGTGCTCACGACAGCCGAGAGAACCGTGGTTAAGGTCAAAAGCGACGCCGGCTGGCGCGAGCAGGCAGTGACGCTAGGAGATTCGAACGGCACCGACATTGTGGTGACGGAAGGCCTGAAGCCCGGCAACCGGATCGCGGTCAACTTCCTGAGGGCCAGGTGACGAGGCAGGATGAAAAGGTCGCATAAGCTGATTCGCAGACTCGCCCTGGCCATCGCGGTCTTTGTGCTCGCGTCTGGGGGCATCTTCGGCGGATACCGAGCGCTCACGCGCACGGTATCGGAGCTGCAGCCGCTGACCGCTGTAATTCAGCCTCAGGACTTCACGTTGACGATTTCGGCAAATGGAGAATTGCAGTCGGCCGAATCGCTGGCCATCGCCGTGCCCCCGGTGCCGGTCCAGAGGTTGCGGATCGCGTCCGTGGTGGCCGACGGAACCCACGTGAACAAAGGCGACGTGCTGGTTGAGTTCGATCCCGAGGAGATCGACCTCCAACTAATGGCCCATCGCTCCGACCTGGAGATGGCCCTGCAGAAGATCACACGCGGCGGATTGGCAAGCGAAGTCGAGAAGAGCGATGTCGTCAAAGACAAAAAGATCGCCGAACTCGAACTGGAGAAGATCATTGAGTTCCTGCCGACGGACGAACAGATTTACAAGCGGCGAGAGATCATTGAAGGAAAACTGGACAAGGACTACACAGAGAAGAAGATCGTATTTGCCGATGCCCGATTGCAGCTCAAGGGAAAGGTCTACTCGCTGGATGAAGCCATTCTGATGATCGAGCGCGGCCAGGCAACAGCGCAGATTACGCGGTCCGAGACGGCCCTTGCGTCACTCAAGCTAATCTCTCCGGCGTCGGGAATCGTAGTCTACAACGACCCGGGCTACTTCTTCGGCGGCTACACGCTTATGCCCGGCAGGACCGTGTACGTCGGGATGACTCTCTTCAATCTTGTTAATCCCGACAAGATGGAAGCCAAGTGTTATGTCCTGGAAAAGGACGCCGGCGAACTGCGCGCGGCTCAGAGCGTGACCGTCGTACTCGATCCTTATCCGGGAGTCGAGTTCACCGGCAAGGTGAAGACGATCGACAAACTGGCGCGGCCGGTCGACCGCGAGTCTCCGGTCAAGTACTTTCAGACCGTCGTGAGCCTCGACAAGGCCGATCCCCTGGTGATGAAGCCCGGGGTGAAACTCAAGGCTGAGATTAGCGCCGGCGAATTGAAGTCCGCCATCGTTGTGCCGCGCAGCGCCGCGGTCAAGAAAGATTCGAGCTACGTCGCCTACGTGCAACGGGCACCCGGAAAGTTTGAACCCGTGCCGGTCACCCTCGGGCAGGGCAACGTTATACAGGTGGTTGTGACTGAGGGGCTTGAACCGGGGCAGATCCTCGCGCTCAATCCGCCGGATGTGAAGCAGGACTTCTCCGACAAGGCCAGGAAGACGAACGGAGACAGCGCGAAGCCTAAGTAAGAGATGAGCTACCTCACCGAACTACGACTTGCGATAAGCAATCTCCGAGCGCATAAGCTTCGTTCCTTTCTCACAATGCTGGGAATGATCTTCGGCGTCGGCGCAGTCATCGCCATGCTTTCAATTGGAGCCGGGGCCGAACAGGAGAGCCTGCGCCTGATCGACACGATGGGCCTGCGCAACATCATCGTTAAGGATCGCGAATTCAAAGACGAGGACCTCAAGAAGATCCGCGAAAACTCGCTCGGTCTCTCGACGCGCGACATCCAGGCCATTTCATCGGTCACGCCCGACATCGAGGGCTACGCCGCGAAGAAGCGGGTAAAGACATTTCAAATCTTTTCGTTCAAGGGCAAGAGCGACGACTCGTACGTGGTCGGGGTAACACCCTCTTACTTCACGCTGGCGAAGCACAAGCTGGCCGAGGGCAGCTTCTTTGCCGCACCCGATGAGAGGGACTTCGAGCAATTCTGCGTTATCGGGTCGCGAGTGAAACAGAAGCTGTTCGGCTATGAGTCGCCAATCGGCAAGTCCATCAAGATCGACAAGATGTGGTTCAGCGTGATTGGTGTCTTCGAAGACTACAATCTGTCGAAGGACGAGTTCGAAGGCGTAAAGATCCAGGACTTCAGCAACGACATCTACATCCCTCTTGCCACCGCGCTAAAGAAGTTCGAGTTGAAGCGCATGGAATCCGAGCTCGACGAGATAGTCATCAGCATGAAGGACGCCGGCGCGTTGAAGGCGAGCGCCGTGCTCATCAGCGAAGTGTTGGGCAACCTCCACGGAAAGGCCGAGGACTTCTCTATCGTCGTGCCTCGTGAACTCTTCGAACAGAATCAGAAGACTCAGCGAATCTTCGACATTGTTATGAGCTGCATAGCCGGCATCTCACTGCTGGTCGGCGGGATAGGAATAATGAATATCATGCTCGCGAGCATCCTCGAGCGCACCCGTGAGATAGGAGTCCGCCGAGCGGTGGGAGCACGACGTCGCGATATCTGGCAGCAGTTTCTGGTAGAGGCGCTGGCGTTGAGCTTCCTCGGCGGGATCACCGGTATTTTGTTCGGATTCGGAGTGTCGCGAGCGGTCTCCCTGTATGCTGAGTGGAGCACGGTCGTGACCGGGGCATCCATCGCGCTGTCGTTTGGGGTTTCGGCCGCCGTTGGACTGATCTTCGGAATATATCCGGCGGTGAGGGCATCTAGTCTGGATCCGGTCGAGGCGCTCCGGTACGAGTAGACACCCGGCGGATGAACCTGGGTACGCACGCTTCCAGCGTGCCGCGGTTCCTGAGTGTCTAGAACTGCAGTCCCGAGTCAATAAAACTCCAAGCACCCTCCTTGAGAAATGCCACCCGATGTAGTAGACTGGCCGGTGAAAATTCATGGAGGAAGCCTGTGAGCCCAGAATTGAGCCAGCTCATTGAGCTCCAGGAACTCGACCTCGAGATACAACGTGTAGCCGACAGATTGGCGAGGATACCGGCAGAACGGGATCAGACAGAGAACGAGTTCAATCAGTACGCGGCTGAGTTCCTGGACCTTAAGAGTAGATACGAGAAGACCCTTGAAGACCGCAAACAGTTAGAATCCGAGTTGGTTACCACTCAGCAGCACCACGACAAATACAAGCAAGATCTCATGCGCGTGCGCAACGAGAAAGAGTACAGCACAGCTCTGCGCGAGATCGACGCTACCA
>DASYSA010000327.1:0-21342 GCA_036003885.1 Blastocatellia bacterium
TTATAGATCTGAAAAACGACCGCATCCTTTCCTTCGAAGTGGCTCGAAACGGTGAACGCTTCCATTGCTTTGCTCATGTGAGTCTCCTCGTCCGCATCAACACGGCGGCCCGAGTGTTGCTCCCGGATAACTCACTCCCACTCGATCGTGGAGGGCGGCTTCGAGCTGATGTCGTAGACCACTCGATTGATTCCTCTTACCTCACTCACAATCCGGGACGAGATCCGTTGGAGCACATCGTAGGGAAGGCGCGCCCAGTCCGCAGTCATTCCGTCCACCGATTCGACAGCACGGATCGTAACTGCATTGTCATAGGTCCGGCAGTCACCCATGACTCCGACAGTAGAGACCGGCAGCAATACGGCGAACGATTGCCAGACCTTGTCGTAGAGATCGGCGCGACGCATCTCTTCGATCACTATGGCGTCGGCCTCTTGCAGCAGCGCAACGCGATCGGACGTTACTTCGCCGAGGATTCGTACGGCGAGACCCGGACCGGGGAACGGTTGGCGGCCGACGATCTCCTCAGGCAATCCGAGCTCGCGGCCTACTCTACGCACCTCATCTTTGAACAATTCCCTCAGAGGCTCGATCAGCTTCAAGTGCATCTTCTCCGGCAAGCCTCCTACGTTGTGATGCGACTTGATGACGGCCGAGGGTCCCTTAACTGAAACCGATTCGATCACGTCAGGGTAGAGCGTGCCCTGTACCAGATAATCGACCTGGCCGAGCCTGCGAGCCTCTTCTTGAAACACCTCGATGAACTCGTTGCCGATGATCTTGCGTTTCCGTTCGGGATCGGTGATTCCTGCGAGCCGAGTGAGGAATCGCTCGCCTTTCGCTACGCCGATTACGTTCAGGTCCATCTCGCGGTAGGCGTCGAGCACCTCTTCAAACTCATTCTTTCGCAGGAGGCCGGTGTCGACGAAGATGCACGTCTGCCGTTCTCCTATGGCTCGGGCTACTAGTGCGGCCGCTACCGAAGAGTCGACGCCCCCCGACAGGCCGCACACTGCCTGCCCTTCGCCGACCCGGCTGCGAATGTCGGCTATGGTCGTCTCGATGAATGAGGCCATCGTCCAGTCGCAGCGCAAGTGACAGATATTCACAAGAAAGTTTCGAAGTACATCCTTACCCTGTGGCGTGTGGGCGACCTCCGGGTGAAACTGAACTCCGTAGAGGTTACGAGAGGAATCCTCGACGGCTCCGATTGCGGCTTCCGTAGCAGCAGTGACCTTGAAGCCCTCGGGCGGAGAGCTCACGTAGTCGCCGTGGCTCATCCAGACCGACAGCGGCGAGGGAAGGCCCGCAAGCAGCATGCTGTTCCCCTGGTGGTCGATCCGGGCCGAACCGTATTCCCGTCGTGAGGAGGGTTTGACCTCTCCTCCGAGGAAGTAGGCCATCAACTGCACTCCGTAGCAGATGCCAAGCACCGGCACGCCCATTTCGATTACCGCCCGATCCGGGTGCGGTGCCTCTGCGTCGTAAACTGACGACGGCCCGCCCGACAAGATGATAGCCCGCGGTTCCTTGCGGCGAAGTTCTTCCGGGGAGATATTGAAGGGTACGATCTCCGAGTAGACGCCGAGCTCACGCACCTTCCTGGCGATCAACTGGGTGTATTGTCCGCCGAAGTCGAGAATGATGACGGTTTCATGTTTTGAGGTCATAGCTTGAGCGATGATTATAGGAACCGGCGCCCGAATCTGCAAAGAACGTTTCGCGTTCCGCGTTTCGCGTTTCGCGTTCTGCGTTCCAGCCTCGCTCGATGAATGAGTCGCCATCGAATCCTGAACGCGAAACCCGAAACGCGAAACTCGAAACGCGCAACGCGAAACGTTATTGGTGGACTCCCTTCCGCATTTGATAGAATCCCTGCACGTATGGACGACCCATCGGCCACGATCCTTCTGAAGCTGGCTGTTGTCTTCCTGCTGGTGTTGACTAATGGAGTCTTCGTTGCCGCCGAGTTCGCAGTTGTCAGTGTTCGCCGCTCGCGCATAGAAGCGCTCGTGGCGCAGGGCAACCGGCGCGCGCGAAATGTCATGCGCATCCTGAAGGACGTAAGGGCCTTCATCTCCGCAGTCCAGTTTGGCATCACGGTGGCAAGCCTGGCGCTCGGGTGGATTGGTGAAGAGACATTCGCACAGATGTTTCATCCGCTCCTCGAGAAGATCATTCCAGGCTCTTTCGGTCCCTCTGTCGCCGCACATTCGATTGCAACGGCTCTCGCGCTGGCGATAGTCACATACCTCCATCTTCTGCTCGGGGAATTCGTTCCCAAGGCGATTGCGCTGGGTCACGCAGAACAGGTGGCACTCTGGATCGCGCGGCCCATGACCATCTTCTACCGGGTGTTTAAGTGGCCGATCTGGTTGATCAATGAGTCGGGGGTCCTTACTCTCCGTTTGCTCGGACTCAAGACGACCGTCGAGCACGCGACGGCATATAGTGAAGACGAACTTCGCCACCTGATCACGCTCAGCCAACAGAGCGGTCATCTGATCGAAGACGAGCGGCAATTGATGTATAACGTCCTCGATTTCACCGAAGCCACGGTTGAAAGCGTGATGATGCCGCGAACGGAGATCGAGGCGCTCGAGGCGGATCTGTCACCGCCCGAGATGCTCGATATCTTTGAGCAGATGGGCTACTCGCGGATGCCGGTCTATCGCGACTCGCTCGACAACATAATCGGCATAATGCTGCACAAGGACATCAGCCGGGTCGTGCGCCGGAGCCAGGCGGTGAGCATTGAGGAGCTCCTGAGGCCGGCTGTCTTCCTCCCCACCAGCATGCGGCTTAACGAGGCGTTGCGCAGTCTTCGCAAATCCAGCGCTCACATGGCGCTGGTTGTGGACGAGCACGGCGGAGTTGAAGGGCTGGTTACGCTCGAAGACCTGATCGAAGAGATCGTCGGCGATATCCGCGACGAGCACGATGAGATTGCGGTGCGGCAGATTGTAGAGCAGGCCGATGGCAGCTTCACCGTTACCGGCGGCCTTTCAATAAGAGATGCAAACAAGCGGCTCGATCTGGGGCTGCCGGAAGCGGACAGCTATCACACGATCGCCGGCTTTATGATGGCGCGGGCTGGAAGACTGCTCAGTGCGGGCGAGACCGTCGACTACAATGGGCTGCGCCTCACCGTCCAATCAACTGCCCGCAACAGGATCGTGGAAGCTAAAATCGAAAAGCTCAAAGAGCAGGACATTCCAGCGCCGACCGCGTGACGGGGGTGAAACAGGATCCAGGATCTAGGATCTAGGATTTAGGTGAGATCCATTGCGTGCATTCACATCGATTGTCCGTAGTCCATGGTCCGTTGTTAGCGTGCCTCAATCTCTTTGCTCTTCTCTACCTGGGCGCTCTTTGATGCCTCTCAGTCAAGCTCACAGCACAGTCGAGTGCGAACCTCTCGACATCTGAGATCGGCCGCCACTTGACAGAAACTCTCTTCATCATCAATCCAGTAGCGGCGCGCGGAACGACTTTTAAGCGCTGGGTCGAGACGCGACCGCGCCTCGTGGCTCTTGGAATCGAGTTGCGCGAACATCTGACCACTCGCACCGGCGAGGCGACAGAAGTCACACGCCAGGCCATAACCCAGGGGATCACCCGTATAGTTGCCGTTGGCGGTGACGGCACGCTCAACGAAGTGGTGAATGGTTATCTCGACCAGTCAGGAAAGGCACTCAATCCGGAAGCGACGCTTGGACTGCTGCCAAGCGGGACAGGCTCCGACTTTCGCCGTTCACTCGGATTCCGGACTGGTGCGGACTCAATTCGTGCCCTTGCGGGCACGCGCACCAGGCGTGTGGATGCTATGAGGATAGTCTTCACGGGCGGCGACGGCGCCGAGTTGTCTCGATTCGGAATCAACGTCGCTTCTTTCGGACTTGGAGGCGAGACGGTGGCGCTGGTGAATAAGTGGCGCGAGAGTTTGCCGTCGTGGATTGGCGGTCGAGCAAGGTTCATTGCGGCCGCGGTGAGTGCGCTGAACCGGCACAGGAGCGTGCCTATCACGATACAACTGGATTGTGAAAGGGAAGTGGCTGTGGCCAGTAACTTGATCGTCGTCGCTAACGGACAGTACGCGGGGGGAGGCATGATGCTGGCTCCAAATGCGAAGCTGGATGACGGTCTGCTGGACGTGATCCTCACCGATCGACTTACGCGCTTCGATATCATTAAGGAGCTGCGGCGCATCGGGCGGGGTGGACATTTGAAAAACCCGAAGGTGAGTGAGACACGCGCAACAGACGTGGCGATTTGTGCGGCAGAACCCCTGGCAATCGACATTGATGGTGAGATGGCGAGTTACACCCCGGCGCGCCTGACGATTCTGCCTTCCGCTATACGCTTCGCGGTTCGTTCGGATCGGTCCTGAGCGTGGTGCCAGGCCGGATACCAGTCACAGTTTCGCGGCTGTCTTTCGCACGGTAGCTCGCAGATATCACTTAGCCGCCATTGCGTCGGTGACTTTGATTCGTCCGCCGATTATCTCCTGTTTCGCTCGTTCGACCTGATCGAGAACCGACTGAGGTATCAGCGCGCGATTGTAATCATCCAGCGCATAGGAGACGCCCTCGTTCTCCAGGCCAAACAGATGAAATCCGCCCGTGAATCGACCTTCAACAACTTCCTGAACGGTCTTGTAAACCGCCACGTCGACCCGCTTCATCATGCTGGTGAGGACGAATCCGGGCTTAACCCAGTTTTGATTTGAGTCAACACCGATGGCGAGGTTGTGCGTCTCTTCCGCGGCGTCGAAGACTCCCAGCCCGGAATTGCCCGCCGCCTGAAAGATGATATCCGCGCCGCGCTCGATTTGGGCCTTCGCCAGTTCCTTGCCCTTTCCCGGGTTGTTCCAGGCTCCGTCCGTGACCCCGACATAGTTCTCGAACACCTGAATCTTCGGATTCGCGAAGCGAGCGCCCTCCATGTAGCCGGTCTCGAACCTGTGGATGAGCGGGATGTCCATGCCGCCAACGAAGCCTATCTTATTCGTCCTGGTGACGCTGCCGGCGATCATCCCCACAAGGAAAGCGCCTTCGTGCTCCTTGAATAAGAGCGACGCGACGTTCGGCTTGTCTATTACGCCATCGATGATCGCGAACTTCTGGTTGGGATAGTCGGCGGCCACGCTCTCCATGATAGGGGCCTGCGCGAATCCCACGCCCACTATGAGGTCGTAGCCTCGTTCGGCCAGAACTCGCATGCACGGCTCGATCGAGCTTGGCTCGCCCGGTTCAACATCACGCATGTGGATCGGGAAGTCCTGGGCTGCGCGTTTGATTCCTTCCCATGCCGCTGAGTTGAACGACTTGTCATCCTTGCCGCCGATGTCGAAGACGATTCCGATGCGAGGGCGGCCATGAGCGTCGTCGATCTTGTCGAAGACGCCGCCGCAGCCCGGTAGCAGCAGCACCAGCATCGATAGCAGCACAAAGAGTCTTTTCTTCATTCGAGCCTTCCTGGAGATCCCTTGCGGATCCAAGTGCCGGTAAACCCCGATCGATCCGGGCCATCCGCGTTGTGTTTACGCCCTACCGAAGCACCGCCCTGATCAGACTGGGCGGCTCTACTCGATCGCAACCAATCAGATAAGCCTGAGCAACAGTTTGCGCCGCCTCATCGGCGAGCGCCGGATCGTTGAAATGGATTGTTGCGAGCGTCGAACTCTCTTCCACCCGGTCGCCGATTCTGGCGTTGAGCATCATGCCCACGCTCAAGTCGATGGGTGTATCGAGTCGAACCCTGCCCGCCCCCAGCATCATCGAAGCTCGTCCGATGGATTCGGTATCGATAGACTGCACGTAGCCTGCACTCGCCGCCTTGACCGCGACCTCATATCGAGCGTGCGGGAGTAAGCCGTAGTCGTCAACAGCGCGAGGGTCCCCGTGTTGAGCCTTCACAATCTCACGCATTTTGTTGAGTCCTGCGCCGGACGCTATGATCTCGTCGTAACGTATCCGCGCGTTCTCGATGGTATCGGCGGCGCGCCCGACCACGAGAATCTCCGCCGACAGTTCGCGGCAGAGGGTGTTGAGGTCATCAGGGCCGCTTCCCCGAAGTGTCTCGAGCGCTTCGACCATTTCGAGCGAGTTACCGACGGCGCGACCCAGAGGCTGGTTCATGTCTGTTATGAACGCGACGCAGTCTTTGTTCATGCCTTGCGCAATGTCGAGCATCAGCTTTGCCAATTCAGTCGCAGAGGCCATATCCTTGATGAATGCCCCGCTTCCGACTTTCACATCGAGGACCAGGCCCGTCAGCCCTTCTGCCATCTTCTTACTCATTATCGAGGCCGCCATCAGGGGCCGGCAAGCTACTGTGGCAGTCACGTCGCGAAGCGCATAGAGCTTCTTGTCTGCTGGAGCGATCTCGGCTGTCTGACCGATGAGAGCTACGCCCACGTCCTCGAGGGTGGCGCGGAACTCGAGGAGCGAGAGATCCGTTCTGAAGCCGGGGAGAGCTTCGAGTTTGTCCAGGGTGCCGCCCGAGTGCGCTAGCGACCGGCCCGAGATCATCGGAACCAGCACGCCGGCCGCGCCTACTACAGGAGCGATCACGAGGGAGGTCTTATCGCCTACCCCGCCGGTCGAGTGCTTATCGACTCGGGGGCGCCCGAGATCGGAGAAGTCGACGACGGTCCCGGAGTGAAGCATCTCTTCGGTCAGCGCGCGGGTCTCTTCGGTGGTCATCCCGCGGAGGTAGATGGCCATAACGAGCGCAGACATCTGGTAGTCGGGCACATCACCGCGGGTGTAACCCTGGACGATGAACTTTATTTCGTCACGCGACAACTGAAGTCCGTCGCGCTTCCTGGCGATGATGTCAACTGTTCTCATAGTCGTCCGGTGTGGGTCGGGCGTTTGAATGATTGTGTAATCTGCTGGTCTTCTTATTGCCTCGACAGAAGCGCAACAACGTGTGCAACCATGGCTTCGCCCCTACCCACCGATTCAAGTCCTTCTCCGGTCTTTGCCTTCACGCTGATCTGACTGACCCCGATGCTCATGACTTCAGCCAGTTGTTCGCGCATCGGCTGGATGTAAGGAGCCAGCCTGGGGCGCTCGGCAAGAATGACCGAATCTATGTTTGCCACCAAAAATCCGGTCTCGCCCACGAGACTCACCACTTTTCCCAGCAGGTCCAGGCTCGATGCTCCTGCAAACTGGGGGTCCGCGTCCGGAAAGTGTGTTCCGATATCTCCCAGCGCCGCTGCGCCCAGCAATGCATCGCAGATCGCGTGCGTCAGCACATCCGCGTCGGAGTGTCCCATGAGACCCTTCTCAAACGGTATCTCCACTCCTCCAAGGATAAGCCTTCGGCCCTCGATCAGCCGATGGATGTCGTACCCTATTCCTATTCGGTTCGATTCGCTCATGCAGTTTTAGCAAAGTCGGTTCCTCGACATCGCTTCAAGCGATGCAGAGGAATCGAGTAAGCTTACCAACCTGTAACCCACTGTTGTTTGCAGTCCGGACAACGGAAATGAACCAGAAGCGACCTATGTAAGCAATCTTCCTAGTCCTCTAACTTCTGTCAGTCGACCTCATTCATTTGAAAAACTCAGCGTCGATCGCCTCAGCCAATCGAAGATCAAAAGGCCGGGTAATCTTGATATTGGTGTATGAGCCTTCGACTACGGATACGCGATGACCGATGCGTTCAACGAGCTGCGAATCGTCAGTTCCCACGAAGCCATCTTCAAACGCCCGGTCATAAGCCTCTCGGATGATCGAATACTTGAAGGCTTGCGGCGTTTGAGCGTTATAGATGGTCTTGCGATCCAGAGTCCGCTGAACACGGCCTGACTTGACCTGTTTGATCGTGTCGGTAGCCGGCACCGCCAGTAATGCCGCCCCTTTGCTGGCGGCCAGCTCGATAACCTTACGGATTTCGTCGGGTCTAACGAAAGGGCGCGCAGCATCGTGAATGGCCACCACGCCGGCGGTATCCGGGGTAATAACCTGAAGCCCGCGATAGACCGAATCTTGCCGCTCGGCCCCACCTGCGACGACCCTGGTTATCTTGGTAAAGTTGTGGCGAGATGCCAGCGCAAGCACTTCCGCCGTCAGGCTGGGCTGAAGAACCAGAATCACGTTGTCTACGGCGTCGCACTCCTCGAAACGCCGTAGAGTGTGAACGAGCAACGGCACGCCGCCCAGTTCGATCAGCTGTTTGGCCCGACCTGCATGCATCCGCGAGCCAATGCCGGCCGCGGCAATTATCGCGGTGTTGTGGGTCCGATCAGTCACTGCGAGGCCGTATGGCGCGGGACGACCGCGCGCGCATCCTCGCTATAGCGGCCGAAGATCATCTTACCCGCGGTGGTCTGGAGAACCGAGGTCACAGACACATCGATGTTCTTGCCGATCATTCGGCGAGCATTGTCGACCACCACCATCGTTCCGTCATCCAGATATGCGACACCCTGATTGTACTCTTTGCCTTCTTTCAATACGAAGACGCGCATGATTTCGCCGGGCAAGACCACCGGCTTCAGCGCATTCGCCAGCTCGTTTATGTTGAGGACCGACACGCCCCTCAGCTGCGCGACCTTGTTCAGATTGAAGTCGTTGGTGACGATTTTGCCTTCGATCTGCTTGGCGAGTTCTATTAGCTTGTGATCGACCTCGCGCACATCAGGGAAATCGGCTTCGCTGATCACGATTTCGTAACTGCCCTTCTTCTTTTGAAGCCGTTGAAGTATGTCGAGCCCCCTGCGGCCCCGGTTGCGTTTTATGGAGTCTGCGCTGTCGGCTATTTGCTGCAGTTCACGCAACACAAATTGAGGGATGACCAGGGTTCCCCCGAGAAACCCGGTTTCGGCGATGTCGGCCACCCGGCCGTCGATGATAACCGAAGTATCGAGGATCAACGGATGAGACTTACCCGATCCCTTCTCGACGAAGATACCGCCAAGAGCGGTCAGATCGAGATAATCTCCTTTGACCGCCCCGACAATCAGCCCAACGTACCCCATGAACAGCACCATTGTGAGTGTGAGAAAAGTCTTGAAGTTTTCCGGTATACCGTACTGTCCGGACGGTATCCCTGACTGAACCTGGATGATCCAACCTATTAGGGTTGCGCCTGCGATGCCAAGTATTGAACCAGCCGCTCCGCCGATAAGCGTCTTAAGGGTTGCTTTGCGAATTCGGGTCTCAAAGAAAATAATTGAGACAGCGATTACTGCTCCCACTCCCGCGGAGATTTTCGGACTGCCGAAGACAGGCGTAAGGTAGTATCCCGCACCCACGAGCGCCGCGATGAAGACGATACGAATTAAGGTAACGTCGAATCGCATATAACCTCCGTAGTCTTATCTATCGCCTGAGCCGTTCCTGCTTTACGACGCCGCGAATAGCTAAGCTGAATTGTAAAAGATCCGTTGCGGTGCAAACCGCAAAGCGGCCAGCTGCCATCGCCCAGACATTTATGAAGAGTAACTCGCCCGGGTCGCCTGAGGAGTAAGCCCCCCAAACATCGAACCGTCTAAGCTCCGGTTGTGCTTACCGGCTCGTTGCTGCTGGTCGTTTGACCGGCCTTCATTATATCCAAATCGTCCAGATTTGCTATTCGTTTGGTAATAAGGTGGAAATTCTCGCATCGCCGAGCACTGCGGCCCGAGAAAAGTGTTGATCGCTTATCGCTAATCGGGAATAATCGTTCTGTAGCCCCGGCCCGGCGATCCGTAACTCGAGGCCGAAGCCGGCCCCTGGTCCATTCGGACGTGTGCCCCTTTCATTCTTCACTTTGAGGTCAGTCCCGGAGTTGGTGAGTATTAACGACAGGCCGCAGTAGACGCCTGGCATCGAGCGGCCCTCGGTTGGCTGCTGCGAAGTCAAACCCTGGGTGTTCTTATTCGTGAAGCTGCGAGGACAATAAATGGCGCGCAAAAGAATTTTGCTGGTCGATGACGCAAAGACGAGCATCATGATGGAACAGATGATCCTAAGCCGGGGCACTTATGATTTCTTGACAGCGAAGGATGGTCTGGAAGCCGTTGAAACGGCCATACGAGAGCGGCCGGACTTGATTCTGATGGACATAATGATGCCGAAGATGGATGGGCTCGAGGCTTGCCGGCAACTAAAGGAGCGGGACGAGACTAAGCAGATCCCGATCATAATGGTTACCACCAGAGGTGAAGCGGAGAGTGTTGAGAAGGGATTCAAGAGCGGCTGCTGCGACTATGTTGCCAAGCCGATCAACAGTAACGAATTGCTTTCAAAGGTCAGAAAACATTTGGGGGAGCTAGAACAATACGGAAAGGGATCTTCTGATGAACAAAGACGCAGCGGATAGGGATACCTACGTTCAACGAGTACGGGAGGGAACGCGGCAGTACATTCAGGAGCTTCTGACTGAAAATGAGAAACTCCGCTTGTTTGTCGCCACGATCGAGGGGGAGAAAGTGCGGCTGGAGGAGCAGGTGGGATTGCTCCGTGAAGAGCTCGACAGTCATCAGTATCAAGCGGCCCAGCTACAGGATCAACTCGCACATATCGAGGAAGAGAATCAGCGCTTTTCCGAAAAGTACGTCGAAGTTGAGCAACACAACGCGAACCTGGCGAACCTCTATGTCGCGAGTTATCGGTTGCATTCGACCCTGAACAGGCAGGAAGTGCTCGATACCATTCAGGAGATCATCATTAACCTGATCGGTTCGGAGGAGCTTGGAATCTTCGAGCTGCAGCCCGGACACACCTCCCTGGAGCTCGTTTCATCATTCGGCATCGAGCCCGAACGTTATCGGCATATTGCACTGGGCTCGGGACTCATAGGGAAGGTTGCTCAGTCCGGCGAGACCTACCTCGAGGAATCGTCAAACGGAAGCGGCAACGTTCCGACGGTAGACGAGGACCATCTGACTTCGTGCATCCCGTTGAAGGTGGACGGTAGAGTGACCGGCGCAATCGCAATCTTCCGACTCCTGCAGCAAAAGAACGGTCTGCAGGAAGTCGACTATGAGCTATTCCATCTGCTCGCGACACACGCGGCGACAGCGCTCTATTGTTCAAGGGTCCTGGTCGGAGTCAATCTCTGATGAAGATATCCGTCGTGCCAGGTGCTCCCCTTCTGCTTGCCGGAGTCATAGACGCTGACGAGCGGAGACTCGCTGCAGAAAGACTGTTCCAGGCTGCAACACGAATGGGGAACTTCTCCCCGGGCAGGCTGCCACACATGAACTCTGAGAAAATCGACAGATCTACGGCCCATTCACACGATCTGTCACGGGTGACTAACAAGTTTTGTCAGAACACACGCGAAAGGCATTTCGGGGATATCCAAATACACACACTTACAACTACCTGTGCGGGCCATGAGCATATGGCACGCGCATTGCCAATGATACAAGCGTAGCTTTAAAAAGTTACGCGATGGTCGGGGCAACGGGGGCTGCGTCGGCCATCGCAAAAACTGAGAAGCGACAGACAAAGTGTTACCAAAAACTGAGGGGGATGGGGCAACGGGGGCTGCGTCATCCCTTTTGGTTTTTTTGGCGTACAAGTTACTGAAGTGGAAAACCCACTGACAACCTCGACATTCAATCCTTCACCTCATATAGACGTAACCAGCTTCGAGATCAGACTCCGGGCAAAGACGCAAAGCGACGCGTCGCTGCATCCACATAGCCGACATCGGCGAGACCAGGGTTGCAGTCCCTCCCTCACTATCCCGCTCGGCCGTCGAGCCCAAAGAGTTTTCTAATGCGATTGTACGCGGGCAGCACAAGACGGTACTTAATCGGTCCGTAGCGGCTGACGATTCGCCAACCCAACGAGCCTGTTATTCGGTTTATGTGGGCCTCTGAAATCGCCAATTGAGCCTGCACTGAGCTCAACCGATTCTGCGTGACCCTCAGCTGCGCCTCTTCCGCGATCGACTCGTTCTGAGTCAGGGTTTCCGCAGCATTGCTGGGTGCCGTGCGGGTCTGCCACTCCGCCGAGAGTTCTTCAGCCTCGCTAATGCGGCTTGTGGAGTCCACGTTTCCAAGCTGCGACTGCTCCTCTAGCGTGTTGCGCGCTCCTGACGGCTCGGCGTGCTGGCTGGGTCTGGTCTGAGCTTGCAACCAGGTCGATGCGGCGGCTGTTTGGTCTTTGAGGCGCGGCGTTAACCAACGCAGATAAGCCGATGCGGCTCGCTGTTCCTCAATCGGGTCGCTTTTTGAAGTCGATCGGAACTCCCGGAGCACCTCGCGATAGACTTCCTCTATTTGATCTACGGCTGCCTCTCGGCCAGCCGTAGCGCGTACACGGCGTGAGACTTCGGCCGCGTCTTGCCGATCGTAAGTCGCGATACGTCGCTCAATCACCTCTTCTGAGACCTGGTCGCGCAGCGTGCGAATGCCGAAGTTCAATGAGCGGAGCCTGTCGAACTCGCCGGCTGTTACAAGCGGACCAATGCCCGTCAAATCACACAGCACGACAGCGGCTCCGACCGCAAGGCTCTCGAGAGCCGCTCGACCCTTCGCGAAGACCAGGTCGTAAGCCCCGAGCACCGACTCGGGGCGCTCCAAAGGGTTATTGGCCTTCAGCCCGACCACGTCGAGTTTGATATTCGCCCGCTCGCATACCATGCGAATCATTCGAACGTAGCTATCCTCGGTGGCGTTGTTGCTGAACACCAGCGCCCGGTTGGGTCTCGGAGGGAGCGGGCCTCGAGCTTTGAAGCGTTCGAGGTCGACGAAGTTGAGCAACACCTTGATTCGATCTTCGGGAATCCCATGCTCGTAGACCAGACGGTCTCGACAGGTATTGTCCACGGCGACATAACGCAGAATTCGCGGGAAGCGCGGCGGCGCCTCCTCCCACGGCAGCCATCCATGACAGAAGTAAACCGCCGGGACGCCGGGGAACCGCAACAATGCAGTCATGGTTTCAAGATGGTGTTGCCCGTGAATGATGTCAGGCGCGATGGCGATTGAATCCAGGTCGTCGATAACTGGAATCGTCTCGGACCGGAGTTCGCGGGCCACCTCTCCGAGCGTCGTGCTGTAGGCGATCGGTGTGTGCCCGCGTGCGAGGAGCGACGTGGTTACATCCCGCACATAGAGCTCAGTCCCGGCCCGGCTATCGAGCGTGTTATTGGTGATCAGTATTCGCAATCCTGTGGTCAACTCCTGTGCTCCACGTAGGAATCCAGGGCTTCGAAGAGAGGGACCATGTGTTGGCGATGGCGGAGCACATGTTTGTAATAGCCCTCGAAAACCTGCCTCTCGCCGTACTGTTCATAGAATGGGGGCTCATCGAAGTGGCCGGCGTCGAAAGACGAGTTGTCCACCGGCCGCAGGTATTCGACTTGAAAAGCTTCGGCGCCGAACGAACCTAGCGCGTGGCCGACATCCCTGGTTAACTCCGGATATGCGAACGCTGCAGCCAGCTTTTGACTGTGAGTGTTCTCTTCCAGCCTCAGGGAGATTGTCCGATCTGCCGCGCCGGCGGTGGAAGGGTGGCCCACCACCAGGAAATCGAAATTAGCGATTTCATGGCTGTGCCGGCGTCTTGCCAGTTCTACGGCCGCGTTGATAACAATCCTGCAAACATCGTGCGCCGGGTTGTAACCCTCGATTGCATCGCCGACAACGTAGGCGAACCCATCCTTCACCAACTCGCGGGTAAGTTCTTCAACAAGGTTGGTGAATGCTTGAAAATCGCGCTCGAGCACCGCTCGATATATGTCGATGTCTGTGAACCGTCCATAGATGCCGCCGAACGCCACGCCAGCCTCTGTTCCAAGCTTCGTCGTTGCACTCAACCTGGAGCGTCCCGTACGTCCGGAACCGTCAGTTAGAACGAAGACCGTCGGCCGGGCCAATCGCAACCAACCATAGACTCTCAACTCGTGGCCGGGGTGTGCCACAACCAGCGCTGCCTTGCCGCGGAGGGCCGGAATTGAGTTAAATTCATGTGCTGATACAGGGGATGTCACAGGCGAGAGCGGTTTCATCAGAATCTCACGATCAACAATGCATCACAGTGGCAATAATTCACAAGCAAAAAAGAGAAACGAGGTAATCTCGAGGCAGATTTCCGAGGTGCTCGTGACGACCTGTTGGCGATTCTAGAACATCGCCTCGAGCGCTTCAACTACATTGCGCACTCCGATCACTTCAATTCCATCGTCATATTCAAGCCCCGTGATATTGCCCTGAGGCATGATGCATCGAGTGAAGCCCATTGAATAGGCTTCTCGCACTCGAACCGACGCGTGACTCGTCGCTCGGACCTCGCCCGCCAGCCCCACCTCTCCGAAGACTGCCTTGCCCGCGTCGATAGTGAGGTTCCGGAAGCTCGATGCGATCGCCGAAACGATACCCAGATCAGCAGCCGGCTCATCAATCGTCATTCCTCCGGCTACGTTGACGAAGACATCATCCCCCAGCACATTCATTCCCACCCGCTTTTCGAGCATTGCCATCAGGAGGGCCACGCGATTCACATCGACTCCCTGCGTCATGCGACGGCCGGTTCCATACTTGTTCGAAGTTACGAGCGCCTGAATCTCAACCAGCAAAGGGCGGGTGCCTTCCACGCATGCCGTGACCACGGAGCCCGACGCCCCTATAGGCCGTTCGTTCAGGAAAAGCCCTGACGGGTTCAGCACCGGCATAAGGCCGTGCCCGGTCATTTCAAAGACTCCAAGCTCGTTGGCTGCGCCGAATCGGTTCTTAACTGCACGAATGATCCGATGGTTGTGGTGGCGTTCGCCTTCGAAGTAGAGAACGGTGTCGACCATGTGCTCGAGGGTCTTCGGTCCAGCTATAGTGCCATCTTTGGTCACATGTCCTATAAGAAAGACAGGTATGGTGCGATTCTTGGCGAGCATCAGGAATTGGCCGGCGACCTCCCGCACCTGCGACACTGAACCGGGCGCCGACTCGAGCTTGGTCGAGAAGACTGTTTGTACCGAGTCGACCACGATGGCCTGCGGATCGAGGCGGTCTATCTCTTCGAAGATTCGTTCGAGACAGGTCTCTGGAAGCAGGAAAAGTCCTTTCGGACGGATGCCCAGTCGCTCGCCTCGCAGCTTGATTTGGCGTTCGCTCTCTTCGCCCGACACATACAACACTTTCCCACAGTTCTGACTCAGCTTGTCTGCCACTTCGAGCAGAAGAGTGCTCTTGCCTATGCCGGGATCACCCCCAATCAGCACAAGCGAGCCGGGCACAATTCCACCTCCGAGAACTCGATCGAATTCCTCTATACCCGAGCTCTGGCGGGCGTCGTCCTGGCTTGCGATCTCCTCGTAGGCTACCGGGTGAATCTCTCGCATGCGAAAAAGACCGCCGCGTTGGGAGCCCTGAGATTGCGCCGGCGCGCTCCTTTCTTCAACGAGTGAATTCCAGTCACCGCAGTCGGGACACTTGCCAAGCCATCTCGGCTGCTGGGCGCCGCACGACTGACAAGCGTAGACGGTTTTGGAGGCCTTCGATTTTGCCATCGATTTCCGTGAAATCAGGGTTGACCAGTCTATCTTAGAAAGTAGTTATACCCTACGACCATGTTCTTAAGCATCCAGCCGGGCAGTGAGTTCGCAAGGAACGCGCTTGCGACCGCGTGCGTCAGAGCGTTAGAGAAGAGATTGGGTTCGTGCTGATATTCGCGCGCCCACAGGTAGCCGCCGGCTGCGCACGCGATCATCAGAACAGGATTCGGGAGGTGCAGAAGAGAGAAGAGCGCCGCGGTTGCAAGTATGCCTGGAAGTCCGTCTCCAAGGATTAATCGGAGGCGGCGGCCGACAAATGCGAGCAGCATATACTGCTGGAGCAGAGCCCACACGGGTACGAACAACAACATAGAGAAAAACTTCTTTTCAAACTTAGGCGCGCCGAATTCGAATCCGACAAGAAGCACCAGCAGCACGAACAGAGCCAGCGGTATCGCAAGCGATTTCAAGACACGCAGGAGATTGTCAAATCTCAGTCCCAACTCGCGGGCGCTAACCCCATCTCGCACGTAAGAATAACCCAGCAGGAACGCTATCATGAGGGCGATGGCGGCATAAGCAAGGCGGGAGTGAGGCACAATCGGCACAATCCACATCATTACTTCGATGAGGAGAACCAGGATGCCCAGTTCGATCGCGGCTCTCCTGCCGGACCGCGTCCTGGGATGAGAAGCGGCGTCCTGCGAGGGTGCAACAGGAGCAACCCCGCGCATAGCGTCTATTGTTTCGCCCGGCGTTGTCATTGGTGTTGAGATTCTAGCCTGAGCTTGTGATGAGAACAAATGTGCCCGGAACCTGAAGGCGCCACGAGGGCACGCCTGCGGCAGTCTATTCCGGCCTGGATGGCTGATACGCGCAAATTGAATCAAAAGCCAGCGCCACCTGCGACGTTTGCGTTAAACACGCAAGAATCCGCGCCTCGGCTCATTCGTCTAGAGTGGACAACCAATAGAATCAATGTGGCTATTGGTACTGCCGGTGAACGCGGTGCTATAATTTTTCATCCCAGTAAACCGATCCCCTGAAGGGAAGGGAATAGAATGGTAGACAAAATCAAACTAAGGAACAGAATGATGAAACTGGCTCTCGCCCTCTCGTTTGTCCTGGCGGTTGCCTCTGGTGCGGCGGCTCAGACCGAAGAGAGTAGTCCAATCGACATATCGCGCTACAAGATCGCGGCGGAGCTGCTGCCCGACACACATGTGCTTAAGGCCCAGGCCCAGGTCACCTTCAAGGCGCTCAAGCAGACCCAGTCCGCAGTTCTGGAAATGAACGGCTCGCTGGCAGTCTCTTCGGTTAAGGGTCCTGATGGAAAGACAGTCCTTCAGTTCATTCAGGACCGCGTTAACGAGATGAACGTGAAAGTGAACCTGGGGCAGTTGTATCCGGTCGGATCTGAAATCACTCTTACATTTGACTATGCGGGGCCGCTTGCCACTCCTGAAGGCGGACCGATTCCCGACATAAGACTGGCCTACGTTGGGCCGGAAGGATCGTATCTCTTCTACGCCTCGCGATGGTTCCCGTTTCATGGCTACGCTGCGGACCGCGCGACTTCAGAGATAGCCTTCACGGTTCCCGGCAACTGGACGGTGGCAGGTCACAGTGCGAGTCCCGTCGTTTCCACCCTCAACAAGGATGGCCGCAAGACGTTTAACTTTGTGGAGACGCAGCCTGTCTTACCGGGATCTTTCGCCGCGGGTCAGTTCATCACTCGTACGATCAGCTCAGGTGGAATGCAGATAGAACTCAACGTATTGCCTGGAAGCGAGGGGCGAGTAGAAGAATTCGGCAAAGAGATCGCCCAGATCGTTCAGTTCTACAACTCGAAGTTCGGCCCTTACCACTTCGGTAACCGCTACGTGGTAGCCGAAGTAGATGAGGAGACGTTGGAGTCGTATACGGGAGCGGGAATCGCTTTTCTGTCGCACAAAACACTGGTCTCGGAGAAGGCGCTACCCGTGGAGGATCTCGCTCGAGAAGTAGGGTATCAGTGGTGGGGCCAGGCAGTTGGCTTGAAGAGCTTCGATGACGCGTTTCTGGCGCAAGGCCTCGCTGAGTATTCCTCAGTGCTCTACCGCCAGTCGCAGGAGAGCTCGGCCGAGTTTCAGGGGACGCTCTCGGCGGTGCTCGAGCAGGCTCTCGCATTCGAGTCCGAGGCGTCCATATCCCGGGCGCCGTCGCAACTCAACGACCAGTCGCCGGCCTACCGCTCAGTGATCTTCTACAAGGGCGCGTACGTCTATCACATGCTGCGAAGCACTATTGGCGACGACAAGTTCTTCAGCCTGATTAAGAACTACTACACTAACTTCAAGGGGAAGAACGCAGGCATAGAGGACTTCGAGGCCCTTGCCGACAAGGCTGCGGGCTCGAACATGAGAGGCTTTTTCGGTTTGTGGGTTGACTCGACTGGAGTGCCCGAGTTCAAGGTCGATTATTCGATACTGCGTACCAGGGAGGGCAAGTTCAAGGTGCGGGGGACGCTGCGCCAAAACATGGATTCCTTCCGCGGCCCGGTCGAAGTGGCGCTGGAATCGGAAGGTGGCCGCTCGAATAAGACGATGCTCGATCTGCGAGGCACGTCGGCAGACTTCGAGATATTGTCGGAGGGTAAGCCGCTCGAAGTGATCGTAGATCCCGACAACCGATATATGCGGATCAGCGATGCGATCCGCACGAGCGTAGTAGTCCGGCGAGGCATTCAGCACCTTCAGCGTGAAGAATACGCCGAGGCGGAGGAACAGTTCAGCGCGGCGCTCAAGCTCAACTCACGCTCTTCGTGGGCCTGGTACAACCGAGGACTGCTCTACATGGAGCAGCGCAACTGGCAGAAGGCCAAGGACTATTTTTCAGAAGCGCTCGGCGGCGATCTGGAACCCTCATGGCTCGAGGTATGGTCGTATATTCTGAGAGGAAACGCTTACGACGCGGAAGGGAACCGCGACCGCGCCGTGGCCGAATACAACAAGGCCAAAGAGACCAACAATGATTACAACGGGGCACAGAAGGCGATCGAAAAGTACCTCGGCCAGCCCTATAAGAAAGAACGTAGCACCGTGCACGCTTCGTGAGTTGTCTCCGTGGCAAAGGCGAGCCTCGCATTGCCATTCGGGCCTTTCAGATCACTCAGACGGCATAACGCCACTGGAGCCATCGCTGCTCGAACCTCGCGTGGATGAGATTGCCGGTGGTTTGGCGCTCGCTCTGACACGAGGTCAACCTCCAAAGTTGTTGTTAACCCAGTTCACAATGGACTGCCACTTCGAATTGTGCTTGATGTAATGATTTGTCTTCGTGATCAGCGCGTTTATCTTTGAGCAATCGTCGAGAGCGACCTGGCTTTCTCGCATACTCACGTTGGCGCGCTGGTAGTTGCCAGACGGCAGCAACATACCTGACAGGACATCATTGATTTCGGATGTCCCATCGAACATGACATCCAGCAGTGGGAATGGCGGGACCGGGTCCTCACTCTCAGGCCACAGCCATCCGAGGATTCCGTAGGGTATCGTCGCGAGAATATCGGTCGTCGTGTTGGAGGCGGTGTAAGGAAAGCTGCTCACATTGAAGCCTGTGCCGACCGAGAGCAGGTAAGCGTTGCTAAGCCCTTTTGGCCCGAGCAGGCCGGAAGCGAGCGCCGAACCGAGAGCAACGGTCGAGGGGTTATTGGCAAATACGCCGCCATCGATGCACAGAACTCCGGAAGGAAGCTGGTAAGGCGGAAAATAAAGCGGCGCCGAACTGCTGCACATCGCCGCGTCCACAACCAGTGTGTCCGACGAGTCATTCTGTGTCAGGTTGTGGAACGTTGTCGGCGACCATTGCGGTTGATCGTCGTTATTCTTGCTGTTTAACTGAAAGGTCGTGACCAGAGCCTTCTTTGGGAGGCTGGCGAGAGTTCCGGCTGGCAGGTACTGCTGGAGAAGCTCTTTCCTCCCGTCGTTGGTGAATACCGGGCCAATCAGCTCCTCGATGATCTGAAGGATCAGACTCAGGTAGCCGCCGTAGCCGGAAGCGGCCTCAGTTTCCATCAAGGCCCTTGAAAGCGCTGCTCTCAGTATGTCCTTCTTGTCTTGAGTCAGAGTCGCAGCGGCAGCGTCATTCGAAAAGATCTTCGAGCAGTAATTCGGGCTCGTGTACAGGCTGACCAGCGTATCGATGGGTATGCCACCCGCGAGGCCGAGCGCAATAATGGCGCCGGTCGATGTTCCCGCAAAGAAGTCGACTCTGTTAAGAAAGTTCTGGCCCAGTGCTTGAAGAAGCATTGTGGTCACGACCCCTCGAATCCCACCTCCGTCACAACTCACGATAAGGCACTTGTCGTCGTCCATCTTCGTTCTCCTTTCAGTATCGTTGCGCGTTGCTCGTTTCTTGCTCTTCGCTCAACTGTGGTCGTTCCCCCGATTCGCAACCAGGAACGAGCAACGAGCAACGAGAAACGAGCAACGGCCAACCATGTGGCTGACAAATAGACGCTGCCCGATCCTCAAGCGTGAAAGCAGCGCTCGCGAGGCTGAAGCATCTGCTGACCCTGTGCTACACTTCCGAAGAATGATCGCGGAACATGGACCTATGAAAAGGAGCCTGATCGCGGGTGTGTTGTGTCTTTTGCTGGCTGTTGGTCCGGCGACAGCCCAGTCCCAACAGGCTCCCTATCTGCCCGAGTTGCTTTCCCGGAGCGAACAGTTCAACAAGCTGTATAGCCAAAAGCGGCTCGCCGGCGCCAACCTTGCCGCCATAGATCCACTTCGCCAACAAAGCGAAGCCGCCTTCAGGGCCGGCAATGTTCGGGGCATGCTCGAGGTCGTCGGGCACGAAATAGCGCTCCTGGAAGGAAAGCAGTGGGACGAAAAAGAGAGGTTCCTTGCGTCCCTAACGCTCGAGCCGGATCGCCTCGTCCTCGAGCCCAACCAGGATTTGCAAGTGTCGTTGATCCGGATGTTCCCTACAAACATCGACCAGGCGTTGACCCCGGCTCCAACCGTCACTTTCGAGATCAAACCGGATGAGTCCGCTATTTCGGATGCAGCACGACCGCTGGAAACCCCCGTTGCACTGCGGCCGACGGCGCCGGTCATCATCGGCGAACGCCTGGCCATTTCGCAAGAGTCGACAATCGCCACTCGTCGTTTGAGACTCCCCGACGGCGTGTACTGGGTCCTCGCAAGAATCGAATCCGGCGGGCAACCGGTCGCTCAGCTCAGCAGACCGATCTACGCGATCAACGATTTCACCGACCGAGTGAGTCGATTGTCCTCCCTCGCAGCAGTCATCAGGAATTCCGCCGATCCGAAGGTGAAAGCGGTCGCGATTCAAGGTGCCACCCCTGAGTTTCAACTCCAGCGGCTTGCAGGTCTCAACAGCGCTAGAAGCGACTACGAGATTAACGCCATTGCGGAACTTGACCGCATAGAGTCTCTCTTGTCTTCGTTAGCGAAGGGCCTGAATCCGCTCAACCCGGAGCGAGGCGAGCTGGAGCGAGCTTATCGGGCGGCCGATGGCAAGCTGATGCCCTATCGAGTCTATGTTCCGATCAATTATGACGGCGCGTCCGCGCGGCCGCTTGTCGTCCTGCTACACGGGGCGCTAGGCGACGAGAGGTCCTACTTCAGCGGACTGTATGATCCGGCAGTCATCAAAGGCGAGAGCGAGCGGCGAGGCATGATACTCGCCGCAGTCAGCGGAGGCGATCGTTTTGCCCCCTATCAGGGTACGGGTCAGAATGACGTGTTCGAGGTGGTCCAGGCGATCAGCCGCGACTATAAGATTGATCCCGCTCGAGTGTACCTGAGCGGCCATTCGATCGGCGCGACGGGTGCGTGGGCGATCGCATCAACGAGACCCGAGGTCTTCGCCGCCATAGCGCCTGTATCG
>DASYSA010000328.1:0-7797 GCA_036003885.1 Blastocatellia bacterium
CTATGCCGTTCGAAAGGGAATTATTCGAATCGACGACTGAGGGAGAAACGTTTTACGTTTTACGTTTTACGTTTTACGTTGGCGTTAGTGGCTTCGCTGAGATGGAACAGACAGCGTAGACTTCGAACGCAAAACGTAAAACGTAAAACCCAAAACGTAAAACGCACATCCTTGACAACTTCCGCTGGCGCGTGCTACAAAACTGTCAATTCATTATACGAGCAGTCAATAGTTTCTAATGCGGTTTGCAGTCGTAGCGGGTATGTACCAATGAACAGCGTGGGATTCAATTCATACAGTATAGGTCCAAGAGGCGCGTCCGGCGCCTCCGGTCTGGGGTTCTGTTTTCATCGTCTCTCGTCGATCAGAGGCAGTCATGGAGACCTCCGGCAATGGATACCGTCCAGGATACGAACCAGAAACTCGAGGGTGAGGAAAAGAAGCCCACAGTAACGCCCGCGGCGCCCAAAACACCAGCCGCAGACAAACCAGCTAAAGCCGCTCCTCCCATCGGTACATCCGCAGGCGCGAAGACCAAGACCGTTGCAAGCGAACCGCCGCCCGATCTGATTAACACGATGCGCAGACGCGTCGCCTGGACAGCCGTAGGTGCATTCTTAGTCACCTGCTTCCTGATGTTTTTGCGCTTCTTTCTTCCCCGGACCCTGTTCGAACCCCCAACCAGCTTCCGGGTTGGTTACCCATCCGACTTCGGATTCGGGGTCGACACCAAGTTCCAACAGCAATACCGTATTTGGGTCGTGCGAAATGCGGAAAGACTATTCGTCATCTTTGCTCGCTGCACACACCTCGGCTGCACACCCGACTGGAAACCCAGCGAAAACAAATTCAAGTGTCCTTGCCACGGGAGCGGGTACACCAGCGAAGGGATAAACTTCGAAGGTCCCGCGCCCCGACCGATGGACCGCGCCCACGTTGAGATCGATCCCTCGGGCCAGATAGTAGTCGACACCTCTCGTCTCTACGACTGGCCGAAAGGCGGAGAGAATAAGTTCAACAAGGATGGCGCGTTCGTTCGGGTGTAGGTTGCGCTCGGCAACCGGCACGGTCTCTCCACCTTGAACCCTGACCCTGCCACGCAGAGCGCGTGTTTCGTCCTTCGTTTTCGGCGACGAGCCCCTTTAGGAGATAGTCATGGAACCTGAAAAGCCTGAGCAACCCGATCAGCAGGACCAGAAGCTGGTGAAGAGCGAAGGCCGCGGCCAGAAGGCGCGTGCGAAGATAAAGGAAGACCTGGAGCTCCTCAAACAGAAGGCGAGCAAAGAGAGCATTAAAGGCGAGATCGAAAACCTCAAGGAGCCTACCCGGACTCAGATCTACAAGTCCATGTTCAGGGTGAAGCACGAGCCGACCCCGCGCAGCCGTTCGCTCGGCGTGCTCACCAACGTCTTCCTGCATCTTCACCCGGCAAAGATCAATCGTGACGCGGTTCGCTTCAGTTATACGTGGGGAATGGGTGGAATCACGTTCTACCTGTTTATCGTGCTGACCTTCACCGGCGTGCTGTTGATGTTTTACTACCACCCGAGCAAGGGCCAGGCATTTCAGGACATCCTTTATCTGGAGAACGATGTCCCGTTCGGAAAGCTCCTTCGCAACATGCACCGATGGGGCGCACACCTCATGGTAATAACCACCTGGCTCCACATGTTCCGCGTGGTGCTGACCGGTTCTTACAAAACGCCGCGCGAGTTCAACTGGAGCGTCGGCGTTTTGCTTCTGGTGCTCACCCTGCTGTTGAGCTTCACCGGGTACCTGCTGCCTGACGATCAGTTGGGTTTCTGGGCGGTGACGGTGGGGACCAACATGGCGCGAGCGACCCCGATGCTGGGACACGAAGGGCCGTTCGGGGCGCAACTTTCGATGACGCCCTACAATGACGTGCGCTTCGCCCTGTTGGGTGGGTCAATAGTCGATGCGAACGCGCTGTTGCGCAGCTACATCTGGCACTGCATAGCAATACCGGTGATCGTGAGCGTGCTGTTGGCTGTGCACTTCTGGAGGGTGCGCAAGGATGGTGGTATTTCCGGTCCGGCTCCTGTTCAACTCGAGTCAGAGATGAAGGCGGCAGGGGCGCGGGCCGTCAAGTCACAGGTGAAGTAACGTTGCTCGTTTCTAGGTCCTCGTTTCTCTTCAGGTTCCTGAAGTTGGAAGTGTAATCGGAGACTCGAAGCGCAGAACGAGAAACGAGGAACTAGAAACGAGCAACGATTTCCTCGGGAGGCCTTATGGATTGGGTTCAGCTTTGGCAGATCGCTTCGGCTCCGGATAACGTGCCGATTGTGGCGATGCTCTTCTTGGTTCCCTTCTTTACCTGGCTCGGGTTCCGGCAAGCCTTCGCCAACGACCGCTTGATCGCGCAGCTCGAAGCGGACCCTAAGCTGGCAAAGACGCACCATCGCAAGACCTGGCCCTGGAAGCCTCATTGGGCTCGCGAGCTGCACGTGTGGCCCTACCTGCTGCGCGTAGAGTTCCTTGCGACGATCATCGTTACGGTGGTCCTCTTCGTCTGGTCGATCACTTTGAACGCTCCGCTGGAGGAGCCCTCGAATCCGAATTTGACAATGAATCCGTCGAAGGCGCCCTGGTACTTTCTCGGCTTACAGGAGATGCTGGTCTATTTTGATCCGTGGATTGCGGGCGTAGTCATGCCTTCGCTGATGCTCGTCGGATTGATGGCTTTCCCCTATGTCGATTCGAATCCTCTCGGGGTCGGCTACTACACCTGGAGGCAGCGCAAGATTGCCATTGGGTCCTTCCTGTTTGGGTTCGTTACGTGGATCGCGCTGATCTTTATCGGCACATTCATACGAGGGCCGGGATGGGTGTGGTTCTGGCCGGGCAAGACATGGGACCACAACACTGTACCCTACGAGGTGAACCGCGACCTTCCTGACATAGTTGCGGGCTGGGGGCTGAGCTTCGTTGGAACGCAGCCGTGGAAGGGTATATTCGGCGCGATCGCCGTCGGACTGTTTTTCGCGATAGCAGGTTTTCTGACCCACCAGCTTATACTGCACAGCAAGTTTGAAAAGAAGATATTCGAGCGCACGTCTCTCTTGCAGTACATGGTGTTCCAGTTCTTCGCAATAACAATTCTGTGGGCGCTGCCCGCAAAGCTGCTCATCAGGCAGATTTTTCGAATCAAGTACGTGATGGTGACACCCTGGTTCAACATATGACGTTTTACGTTTTACGTTTAGCGTTTTGCGTTCAGGTTTCTGAAGTTCGAAGGACAACCAGAGACTCCAACCACAGAACGCAAAACTCAAAACGTAAAACCCGAAACGAACTAGTCTCCGGAGGATTAAGATGGCTGACACGGTCGAGAGCCAGCAGTTGGAGAAGAGAGTAGATACTCCTGAGCCGGACCCGATTGCCGACCACTCGTTGAGCAGTCTCCTGCTGATCTTTTCGCTTTTATTGATAGGCACGTTGGTCTGGTCGCTGTATGACGAAGTCTTCGGCCAGCGGCCGTGGAAGACCTACCAGAGCAGCTTCGTCGATCTCTACACTGAAAAGCTCAATAACGAGCTCGATCCCGCCAGGGAGCGCGTCGCAAAGGTCATGGCATCGCCAGAGTATCAGAAACTCGACGAGGCTTATAAAGATGCCGTCGCTGCCGCCGATAGCCGGCTCAAAGAGATTGCTGGTGAAACTGCCGCTGTAGATCAAAAGGTCTCTGATATCACGGAACCTTTCCAGAACGCCCGCGCCTGGATTGCCGCCAAGACATATGAACTTGAAACCAAGGCAATGGACGACCGAGCCGGAGTAAGACACCAGATCGAGGAGAGGAAGAAAGAGAAGATCAAAATAACGTTCCACACGGCGGAGGGAAACACACAGGAACAGTCGTTGGACTTCAATGAGCTTCAGGATCTCTACAACAAGCTGTCGGAGGAGAAGGCCAGTCTGGTCGCCGAGCAGGTTCAATTGTCGAAACCGCAGGGTGATGCACAAAAGAAACTCAACGACTACCTTCAGGACAGTGTTGGCGGACTAACAGGGCAGCAGGTTCAGGGCCTGATCGACAAGATGAACCGATTCGAGTACTCCATCAAACAGATTCACGTAACCAAAGGCGATCTGGTTGATCGATGTGAGTCATGCCACCTGGGCGCGCGCGAGCCTTTGAAGCTGACCGCCGAGGATATGGGAGGCGAGACGGCATTTGTCTCGCATCCCGACCAGGAACTGCTGAAGGTCCACGACCCGGAGCAGTTCGGTTGCTCGACCTGTCACGGGGGCAATGGGCGCGGCACAACCTCGGTTGAAAAGGCGCACGGCCGCTACAAGCACTGGCTCTGGCCGCTGTACTATAAGGAAAACATTCAGGCCGGCTGCAACCAGTGCCATAACAAGGATCGCGTAACGCCGATGGCCGATGTCCTGAACAACGGCAAGAACCTTTTTCAGATCAAAGGCTGCACCGGCTGCCACCGCTATGAAGGCTTCGACCGCGAGTCTGAAGGCATCGCCGGCGCCTTCCAGGAGATCAAGCTGCTCGATATGCAGCGCAAAGAGTACATGCTGGCGGTTAACGACATCAGGGACGGGTCGGGCGACGCCAGAGCCCGTAAACTGGTCGCCAACTCTGACAACCTGAGTGTGAATCAGTTGGCCGCCTCGGTCATGCAGACCGTCAGCCACATCGATGCGCGTATCGACGAGCTTAGAATCCAGTCCAGGCACCTTCTGCAGGACCAGAAGAAAGTCGGTCCCAATCTGAAGGAGATCAAAGCCAAGCTCCAGAAGGATTGGATTCCGGCATGGCTGCGAGATCCGCAAGCCTTCAGGCCCGGAACCAAGATGCCAAGCTTCCGCCTTGAAGATGAAGAGATCCAGGCCATCTCGGCATTCCTGTGGCAGTCCGCCATTGATGAAAAAGCTCCGGCCCAACCACAGGGCGACGCAAATCGGGGCAAAGAGTTGTTCAAGGTCACGGGCTGCCTTGGGTGTCACTCAATCGATGGCAAGGCGATCGATCTGGGAGATCAGCCCGTCGGAGGGCATTTTGCCGCCAATCTCTCTCGAGTGGGTGAGAAGGCCAACTACGAGTACATTGTTCGATGGGTACACAATCCCCGCCAGCGGCTCGCCCCCTATTCGCCCACAGCCAAACGCGACCTCACCAGGGATGACTACTCGAAGAAGAGCCTGCCGTTTCTGTTCGACGACGAGCACACATCCAGTCCAATCGATGGAAGCGAGATCCAGGTCCAGAACATGACGGTGATGCCGAACTTCCGTCTTTCGGACCAGGATGCGCGCGACATAGCGACCTTCCTGATCGGCCGCAAACTCCGCGAGCCTCGTTATCCCGACGCTTCATTTATGGACAACCAGTCGCTCAAATCGAGGGGCGAACAGTTGGTCAAGAACTATGGCTGCGCCGGCTGTCACGAGATCAAGGGCCTGGAGGAGGAGCAGCGAATCGGCACCGAGTTGACGCCCGAAGGAAGCAAACCCATTGAGCGACTCGACTTCGCGTTGCTCACCGAAGCAGCCAAGAAGGGCGAGGATCCGTTCACCGGCGAGGAAGAGAAACGCGGATCGTGGTACGACCACAAGGGGTTCTTCGAACATAAGCTCAAGAGCCCCGGCGTATACGATAAGGGTAAGGAGAGGCCTCCCGAGGAGCGCCTTCGCATGCCGAATATCTATCTCGAAGACGCGGATATCACGGCGCTGACGACCTTCCTGCTGGGCAGTGTGACCTCCGGGCTTCCAGAGTCGCTGCGCTTCAATCCGGTTGGCCAGAAGAAGCAGGTCCAGGACGGCGGGTGGGTGATCCAAAAGTACAACTGCATGGGCTGCCATAACGTGATGGTGGGTCAGGATTCAGTGTTGATGGGGCTCGAGCTGTATCAAAGCGCGGACGGAAAGGAACAGTTGCCGCCGCGGCTCACCAGCGAAGGCGCGCGGGTGGATCCAAATTGGCTGTTGCGTTTCCTGAAGGATCCATCGCTGAGCTCGGGCGGGGCCAGTGAGCAAGCCGCCGCCAAACTCGCGCAGCATCTCACCGGAGGCGGACCTGCGGCTGCAAGCGGCGAGGCCTCGCTTGGGAAGCAACCAGGGCTCAATCGCAACGGCGTTCGCTCATACTTGAAAGTGCGTATGCCCACTTTCAACTTCTCTCCCAACGAAGTGCAGGCGCTGGTGAACTTCTTCATGGGATCGTCGGACCAAAAGATGCCATATCTCCCGGAGAGGCTCGACCCGTTGACTCCTGATGAGCAGGTGATGGCAAGGGCCATCTTCACTTCGAAAGCTGCGCCGTGCTTGAAATGTCACATGACCGGCGATGCGGGGCACGACGCGAAGGCGTCCGCTCCGAACTTCCTGCTCGCCCGAGAGCGCTTGAAGCCCGATTGGACCAAGCGCTGGGTCGTCGATCCTCAGTTGATCAGTCCCGGCACGTCGATGCCTTCGGGCCTGTTCAATCGCGACGTGGACCGCGATCGCTTTGTGGTGAATGGAGTCGACTTGCCGGCGTTCAAGACTTACGAGAAGGACCACGTGTCATTGCTGGTTCGCTATATGTTCCAGATCACGGCAGACGAGCAGAAGCGGCTGGGTACTGGTGGTTCCTCGGGTGCAACCGCGGCGCCGGCGGCTGCAGCCGCGCCAGCAAAAACATCGTTGCTCCGCGACAGAGGGCAACAACCGAGGCGACGGCAGCCGAACATCGCGGCGATTCGTACTCAGTAGCGACTCGTGACCCTGATCGCGTGGGGATGCCTTCACACGGGTGGCGCGGGCACCACAAAGGTGCCACAATGATCTGTTTCGAAGAGTCGTTATACCGTTAATAGAGACTCCATGAGTCTGAAGGAGAGAGAGCAATGATAAAGAAGTTAGGCGGATTCACCCTAGCGCTCCTCGCGATTTTCCTGATATTCAGTTGCGGGCCAAACAAGAATGGGAACAAGAACAACAACACTGGTCCTAAGACACCCCCGTATTTCGCCACCGGCAACGAAGGCAGCATAACGGGCGTGGTCAAGTTCGACGGAACGCCTCCTGCGCCGAAGAGGATCGACATGAGCGGAGACGCCGTCTGCGCCGGTACACCGGGCGAGAAGACCACGGACGATGTCGCTGTTACAGATGGCAAGCTCGCGAACGTCCTCGTCTATGTCACAGGGGGGAAAATCGCCGATTTCAGTTTTCCTGTGCCGTCGGATCCCATCGTGCTCGACCAGCAGGGATGCCGTTATCATCCACGAGTCCTGGGAATCCAGGTCGGTCAGACCTTAAAGGTCACCAACAGCGACGACACGAATCACAACATTCATCCAACCCCTGCCAAGAATGTTGAGTGGAATCAGTCTCAGGCGCCAAAAGGGCCGCCGATCGAGAAGAAGTTTAGCAATCCAGAGGTTCTCATCCCGGTGAAGTGCAACCAGCACAACTGGATGAAAGCCCACGTTGGCGTGCTCAATCACCCCTTCTTCGCGGTAACTGCAAAGGATGGCACATTCACGATCAAGGGATTACCCCCAGGATCGTATACCCTCGTCGCCTGGCACGAGAGAGGCGACAAGGGCACTGAGAAGACAGCGTCGATCACCATCGGAGCCAAGGAGACAAAGACTCAGGAGTTCACCTTTGGCGTCGGAGACGTGGCCTCCGCGGGTCCTACGCACTTGAAGGTCGAGACTGCCCTGATTCTGCCATAACCCGATGGTGCCGCGTCACTGGCTCGGGATAGAAGGGAAGAAGTTTGAGAGATCAAAAGGGCATTGAAGAGAAGTGGCAGCCGAGCCCCAA
>DASYSA010000329.1:0-11689 GCA_036003885.1 Blastocatellia bacterium
TCACGGCCGAAGGGTCTGCAAAGCTCGTGCGCCGCTGTGCGGCGACTGCATCGTCGAAAAACTCTGCCCCTCGTCTCTCCTCAAGACCTGAGGGAATTTCGAAATTCGAAATTCGAAGCGGGGAAATTCGCCGCAATCCGAAATTCGAAATTCGACGAAATTCGAAATTACCCCCTCATTCCGCATTTCCTTAGAACGTGGTCCCTACGAGAACCTCAGGGCGAGGTTTCCTCAGGTTCCGGGAACGCGAGCTTTACGCTGGGCGCCCCCTCGGGTTATCTTCAAAAGGAAGATAAGGCTCGATCAGTTTTGTGTTGACGATAGTAAGGTTCAATCTTAACCTGAGGTTCGATCTTGCTCCAAAAGAAGCCCCCAGTTGCAAGCGTTGGGAAGTAGGATGATGTCAGGAAAGGCCCCAAAACAGATTCGCAGTGGCATTGAACCGGTAGATAAGCTCCTCGGTGGACTTGAGATTGGCCAGTTGTATCTGGTTCACGGCGACGCGTCTGGAAAGTCGCTGTTCGGAATCAAGTTTCTTATCGAAGGACTGAAGCGCGGCGAAAGCGGCGCGCTTGTCATTCGCTACTCGCCCGAAGATGCGGTTCGAAGGTTTGCGCGCCTCGGATATGATTGCCTCGAAGACGTCTACAGCGGCCGCCTCGTAATACTCGAATACTCGAACGAGATCATCCAGCAGATTGCCAGACTGCGCGCGCTCTCGCCGGTTTTGCGGGAGTTGGAATGGCTGTTGGGTGAAACCAAACCGCAACGGTTGGTCTTCGATCCTGTTACAAACCTGGTTGTGGGAGAGGGAAACCTCGAAACTCGCGTTCAGGAATTTGCGACGTGGGCAAGTTCGTTCGGCGCCACCGTGGCTCTGATTGCGAACGGCGAGAATGAAGAGGTGATCCGAAACTTCGGGAACCTGGTCTGCGAGTCGTTTCGGTTTGAAGTGCAAGAGATTGATGACCGTGCTACCCGATTCCTGGTGTTCGAGAAAACACCTGACTTACCCGAGCAGCCTATAGAAGTAGATCCATCGCGCGGGGTATTCCTGCTGGCTCGCGCCCGGACGCGCGAACCACGCACCATAACTGCAGATTCCGCACAACAGCCTGCCCGAGCCGATTCAGTGGGGCCCGATTTGCACGTTGTCTCCTCGCCCGCAGGGTCCTCGTCGATCTTCGCCAGGGCCGTTCCCGCCAGCGAGACAGAGGCCACCACGCTGGAAGACATGGAACCGCTCGCCGACTTCTGGTCAAGCCGGGAGAACGTTACCGAACTCTTGCAAGGAACGCCTGACGCACCGCAATCAGGGGCAACTCCGGAAAATGAAGGAGCCCAAACCGCCGTCCCGGATAGCAACGTGGGGGTCGGCGATGCCCATCGCTCAAATCACAATTCGGTTCGAACTCCTGGTACGATTCCGGAGCGGGAACCTGTCGGCAACCAACCTTCAGATCTGCTCTCTGACCTGCTCGACGATCTGGCAGGTGCCCCGTCCCCTCTCGATCTCGATGCGCTCGATATGGACTATTTCGAGCTTGATGTTGCCAGGCAAAGAGCGGAATCCATGCCCCTGAGCGCCACGGGGAATGAAGTCTCGACCGAAACGCAGCCCTCGGCGGAGGACTCCCTCGATCTCGGGATAGAGGCCGAATCCATCCCGGACACTTCGAAAGATCGAGTCGATCTCAAAGGCGGGACTGTGGTTGACGACGCAGCGAAGGCGACCGGGGAGCACGATTTCTCACCCGGGCAGGATAGCAATCTGGTGGCACGGGCGGTCGAAATCCTGTTGCGGCCGCCGGAGACTACTGCGTGGGCGGGCACAACGGGCCAAAGCGCGTCCCGAAGCCGGCCGGCGGCGAGGGCCGGGAATTTACTACAGGTAAACCCAAAAGAGTTCAATGTACTGGTCATCGATGACGACGTTGGGTCCTCTGAATCCAGCGCGCAGGCGCTTTCGGAATACAACGTCGAGACCGTCCGGGATGGAATAAGCGGTCTCGCCAAGCTGATATCATTCAGGCCCGACCTGGTGGTTCTGAATGTGGATCTCCCAATAATCGACGGCTTCAAGATATTGGCCCACATCCGCTCGAGTCTCAATATGCCGATCATAATAGTGTCCGGCTCGCGCATTCGGGCCAGCGACCGTTTGCTCTCCACTGAGCTTGGCGCCGACTACTACCTGACAAAACCCTTCAGTGTAAAGGAGCTGAAACATAAGGCGCGGCAGTTAATCGCCCGCCATCGAGGGATCAGTTCATGGATAGTAACATCGGGACGCAATGAATTGAGGCTGCCCGTGGCTTCAAGCGACGCACCGCGAGCTGAGCGGCGAGGTGCACGGCCGGGCGCGGCATCTGCTTCATCCGCCTCCAAAGGCGACTATTTCATCGCCTATTCGGATTTTGTGGCCCGCGTCGAAAAGGGCGCCAGGGCGGCGATCGACAACGGAATGTCATTCTCGGTCGTGGGCTGCCGAGTTTCCCAGATGACCGCAGGCGGAGGCCAAACTGCCATCCGGCTGCTGGAACTGGTGCGCGCGCTTGTGAGAGAGAGCGACGTGATATCTACGAACCCGCACAACGACATCGTGGCGCTGCTGGCTGACGCCGATGCAGCAGGGGCAAGGGCATTCGTGGGCCGCCTGCGCGAACATGTGTCGAGGGAGTTGAACCAGGAGCCCAATCTCTGGATGCGCAGCTTCCCTGACCTCGAAGAGAAGGTCGAGCCCGTCCGAGCAACTAACGCTGCCGACAATCCCAGTCGACGCGCGAGCGACAGGCACGAGCAGCCGCAAACTGCCGCTTCCCGCGCTGGCGCCCCATCTCAGAGTGGTCCCACCACCGAGCGCTCGGACCCGCGGGCCTCTTATATAGACTTCCTCGAACGTAAGGCTTGACGTTCTGCGTTTCGGGTTTCGCGTTTCGCGTTCCGCGTTTCGCGTCATGTTTACTGCCGACGCTCAACACAGTAGGATTCCCTGACCGAACCCGGGTTTGGGACCGCGATTACGGTCCGTCATCCCGATTTACTCCGACGAGAATGCCGCCGACAAACGAGGAGCGTGAAACCCGAAACGCGGAACGCGGAACCCGAAACGCGAATCGTTTGTGTTATCATTTGTTCAAACCAGCGAGGGCAGGCGCAACACGAATCGCCCCTCTGGCATCGAACGAAGGTGACGCGGATGGCGGGCAAAATAAAGTTCCTAATGACCTTTAGGGCGCGATTGATGCTGCTGCTCACCTCATTCCTCGTGCTCACCATAGTGCTCGTTCTCATTCTGGACAAGTGGGCGCAGAAGCGGGCGGCCGAGGAAGTGGCCTTGCAGAGCGAGGAAGTCAGGGAGGCGTTCAATCGCAGCTTCGGTGATTTCTCCAGGGCTGTAAGCCTGGCGATCCAGAACCTCAGTACCAAGACCTATATTTACGAGCAAGTAGCGGCAGGAGATGTGGAGTTGCCGCCCACGGTTAAGAACATAATCGTCGCTGATGCCAAGGGGCTGGTGATTGACAGCGATGTAAGAGACATAGTCAACCAGACCATTTACGTTCCCCCCGAGCCTGAGGGGGCCGGACAAGGGCAGGACTTTGATCCCATACCGATTGAAGCGCCGCTCGAGCTTCCCGGCGGCAGGACCAAGGCCTACAACATCCCAACTGAAACAGCGAAGGGACTTCATTGGATCATCATCGTGATGCAGCAGCAGGCGATCATGAACCAGATCGAAACTTCGCAGATCAAACTCGAAAGAAAGAATCACGAGTTGTCGGATTACAGGCTTTGGGCGACCAGCGGCTTGTTGCTTTTGGCCCTCGCCATCGCGGTAGTGATCGGGTGGCGCTTCACCCGGCCAATCAAGCAATTGGCGAGCGCCGCACGACGGGTTGCGGCCGGCTCGCTCGACTTCAAAGTCAAGATCAGGCGCGCGGACGAAGTCGGCCAGTTGGCGCACACCTTCAACGAAATGATCGCCGGCCTCAAATCGAAACGCCAGCTGGAGGAGAAGCTCAATCACTCCGAGCGTTCAGCGGTAATCGGAAGGCTCACGGCTGCGGTCGCACACGAGATTCGCAACCCGCTCAACGTCATCAACCTTTCAATCGACCACGTGAGCACCAAGTTCGCACCCGCCGACCCCAATGAACGAATGCAGTTCACTCGCATTCTTTCGTCGGTGAAAGACGAGATCGCGCGGCTCAAGCACCTTGTCAGTGATCTGCTCAACTACGGCAGACCGGCCCAGTTAGCCGTGCGCGTAATCGATCTCCGGGAGCTGGTTCAGGAGACTATGGCTCTGATTCGGCCGCAGGCGGAGGCCCAGAGCGTTACCCTTGAAGTCGAAGAGGATCAATCGCCCGTTGAGGTTCTGGGCGATCGCGAACGGCTGAAATCGTGCCTGTCCAACATAACCATCAACGCCCTTCAGGCAATGCCTGGCGGCGGATGTCTGATAGCGCAGGTGCACCGGCATGATGGATTTGTCGAAGTCAACCTGCGTGATAACGGCGTGGGCATCAGCCAGGATGCAATCAGCAAGATTTTCGAGCCTTATTTCTCGACAAAGCAGTCGGGCTTTGGTTTGGGTCTCGCGGTTACAAAGAAGATAGTGGAAGAGCATCACGGGTCGATCGAGGTCACCAGTGAGGTCAATCGCGGCACGACCTTCTCGATGAGGATACCCGCGGCCGAAGACTAATTTCGAAGAGATCAGAGATCAGAGATCAGAGGTCAGAGTCCAATGTAGCTCGAGGGCCGCGCCGAGAAGCAACAACGAGAAACGATCAACGAGAAACGAGAAACGAAGATGGCAAGGAACAAGGTGCTGGTTGTCGACGACGAGAAGAACCAGCGCGAGATATACACAATGATCCTCGAGGGCGAGGGCTTTGCGGTTACGACTGCCCAGAGTGGAGAACAGGCCTTGCGCCTGGCTCGCGAAAACGATTTCGACCTGGTGCTGACCGATAACAAGATGACCGGCATGGATGGGCTGGCCCTGCTGAATGAACTTCTCCGCCTCGACCCGTCGATCATTGTTGTGATGATGACGGCGCACGGGTCGGTTGAGTCCGTGAAAGAAGCTCTGCGTGGAGGGGCGTTCGAGTACCTCGAGAAACCTGTCGACCGAGATCAGTTGCTCAAGGTCGTCGAGAATGCTCTCAGCCGCCTCAATCACATCGACGACGAAATCATCGGCCGGTCCGATGAGATGGAGCGCGTTAAGAAGATGGTCCTGAAGGTCGCGGGTTCAACTTCGACGGTGCTCATTCGCGGGGATTCCGGCGTCGGGAAAGAGCGCGTTGCCCGGGCGATTCACAAGGCAAGCCCCCGCGCAGCCGAGATCTTTCAGGCGGTCAACTGCGCCGCAATAAATGAGAATCTTCTGGAGTCCGAGCTCTTCGGCCACGAGAAGGGATCGTTTACCGGCGCTCACGTTCAGAAGAAGGGACAATTCGAGATCGCGGACCGCGGTACGCTCTTCCTGGATGAAATAGGGGATCTCGGCGTGGCTATGCAGGCCAAGATTCTTCGTGTGCTTCAAGAGAGAGAGATAATGCGAGTCGGCGGCACAAGGCCCCTCAAAGTGGACGTACGGGTGATCGCCGCGACCAATCGCGACCTGGAAGCGATGGTGAAGGACGGCCGCTTTCGCGAAGACCTCTATTATCGACTGAACATCATACCCATAACGATTCCGCCGCTGCGAAACAGGCGCGACGACATACCACCGCTTGTCGATGCATTCATCGCCAAGCACAGCCTCGGCTCACACCGCCCCATCCGAGGGCTCACGGCGTCAGCCCGGAATCTGATAATGAACTACGCGTGGCCCGGCAACGTGCGGCAGTTGGAATCGGCTATCGAGCGGGCGATACTCCTGTGTGAGGGCGGAGAGATCACCGAGGAAGATCTGCCGGTCGAGATTCGGAATGAGGGTACACCGGCGTCTGCATTCAACTTCAAGCTGCCTCCAGAGGGAATAGCGTTTGAGGAGCTTGAGAGATCGCTGATTCTGCAAGCGATGGAGCAAACGAGTTGGAACATCACTCGGGCGGCGAAGTTGTTGGGCCTTTCATTCCGGACTCTTCAGTACAGACTCGAGAAGTTTGGGATAAGAAAACCGGTTAAGGAATGATGGCGACACACGTTTGAGGAATTACCGGAGTGGAGGAATCCTTCCAGGGTAATCGATCAGGGGAGATGCGCGCCTTTAGAGCAATCCCCCTCGGCAGGTTGGGGATCTTTCATCCAGGCTAACCTTGCTCCTCAGGTGTTGGAGCTATCAGACGTCAGCAAAAACTCTACTTAACAACAAATAGCTTTCCAGTGGCACGTTGCCCAACCGCCACGGGTTCGGGAGTTGCCGGGTGCGCCACTGAGCGTTCAGCCGACTGCTTCTTTGCAAGGTTCGCCAGCTCAGCCTTGGCGGAAGCAATCGAGTGCTTGAGCCACTCGGTGGAAATCTCGTTGCTAAGCTCGCTCGCCAGACGTTCAGCACCGCACTCATAGCAGACCTGAATCAATCTGTTATCAGCGGCCGATCGGTGTGGTGTGCACCAGTAGTGTCTTCTAGTCAATCGGCAGAAAAACGACATATTCTTACCTTGTGTGATAGGTGTCGCTACGCGATTCCACCGCCAAAGAAGGGGCTTTCTGGATCTTTTCGGAACTAACCCTGAACCGCCTGCCTCGGACCGGGCAAATTCGCCAAGTCTATCGAGGCAAAGCTAAAACGCACGTTAGTATATGCAAGCAAGTGAGGTAAATGCAACACTTTTTTTGGAATTCTGACAAAAACTACATATCGGGGTGGCCGGGCCCCTCACTCAGGTTGGCCCGCGCATAGTCCTCGGGCGTATTTACGTTTATGAAGAAGCGCTCAGCTCCGGCGAGTTGGCTGAGATCCTCGAAAGGAATCAGCCGGGTCCGCACGCGATCAAATAACCGGCTCACTTTGCGCTCCCCACTTCTGATAAGCTCGGTCACAGGTTCAAGAACCTCCGTCGAGTAGACCGCACAGAGCGGTTCCAGTCGCCCGTCAGAGCTCAGAGGCACTGCGACCTGGTAGCTCTCAACTCGATCGAGCAGCAACTCGAGAAGGTCGGCAGTCACGAAAGGGAGATCGCAAGCAACGAGCAGGACTCTGGGCGCGAGACTGGCCGCGAGCGCCACGCGGATCGCTTCAAGCGGTCCGATGTCAGGATTCAGATCTGCCAGAACCGGCAGCCCGAGTCGATCATACTCAGGGTCGTTGGCGATGACCGTTACCGCAGGGGTGACGCGACGCAGTTCTTCGACGACTCGCTGAATCATCGGGCGCCCATCGATTTCGAGCCAGGCTTTGTCCTTGCCCATTCGAGAACTGCGTCCGCCCGCTGTGACGAAGCCATGGACATCCATTCGGATGTGGATTGTAGAGTGTTGGCTGTGCCTTGTCGATTCTCCGACGGCCGGTCACCCTCAATCGATCGCCTTCACGAGGCTTGTGATGTAGGATTATCCCATCACAGCATTATGAGACCTGCCAGAACCAAAGCGGTCGTCACAGTCTATTCGAGGCCGGGCTGCCATCTGTGTGAAGAAGCCAAAGCCGAAATTGAATCAGCCGGCTGCGATGGAGAATTCACGCTGGAAGAGGTGAACATCGATGATGACCCGCTGCTGCTGGAGCGCTATCAATACGATATTCCAGTTGTATTAATAAACGGAATGAAAGTCTTCAAGCACCGAGTCGACCCGCGCGACTTCAAGCGCAAGCTCCGACGCTTGAGAAATTCGAAATTCGAAATTCGAAATTCGAAATTTCCCCGCCTCACTCACTGAGTCGCCGGAGTGCAGCTCACACGCTTGCCTCCCACAGTCACGTCGTCGATGTACCAACCCTGCCCCCTCACGTTCTGATCGCTGCCAATCCTGAATCTGATTACCACAGTCTTGCCTGCGTAGCTGCTCAGGTCGACCACTACTTGCTGGAACTGGCCCAATCGCCCATCGACCCAGCCAGGGCGCGTCGAAAGCGGATTGTCGGTGAAGTCGCGAATCAATCCGTTGTATCCCCCGCGCACAATCCTGGATCCGAGATCTTCGAAATCGCCGCCCGCCGCCGATATCTCCAGAACGCCGCCGTCGAACTGTCCTCTCTCAAACTCGAAGGTGTGGTAAAACACCAGCTCGAGATTGCGGCCATCCGCCGGCAGTTGAAGCGACATGATGTCCAGGTGTGCGTCAGTCACCCTTCCCATATCGGGTGAAAACCACGAGTGGCTCCCAGACCTGAAGCGCTTCGTGGACGTTTCCCAGGTGTCGATGCGATTCTTCTTCTTCTTAACTCCACTATCGTGGGTCCACTTCGATTCGCCCGCCTCCAGGTCGTCGCTGAAAAGTTCCAGGGGACGTGCGTTGCCCACCGCGACGGTGAACGGCACGCGTGACGTCGAAGCTCCTACAGCCACATCGAGCGCGAATTGAAGGACGGTCCCACAGGCTACAGTCCTGTCTACGCTGAATGCGAACGAGGTGAGGCTCTCACCCAGAGCCCCGGGGGCCAGACTCGGAAAGTCCGCCGAAGCGGTGCCGATGGTGACTCCCGGTGAAGAGGTTGTGAGTGTGCCGCGACCCGCCGTGAAACCGAACGGGGAGACGTTCTTGAGAGTCAGTCTCATCGACACCGATTCGCCCGGATCCACAATCGCATCCGTGCCGCCGGCCAGTGCGAGGGCGGCAAGGGCCATCACCGCTGTGTCTTTCCGTTCGGCGTTGTAGATCACAAGCGCGAAGTCCTGATCCGAAAGGTCCGAGTTGCCCGGAACGCCATCCCCGGCGATGTTCGTGGCTCGAACGCGCAGCACAAAAGTGCCAACAGTGCCCGCAGGCAGCCAAACACCTTCGACGTTGTTCCGCGTGTCTGGTTCGCCTTCCGGCTGCGATTGTTGACCTTTGAAATTGTTGCCGCGATATGTCTGGCCGTTGATTGTGACCTCGAGGTCCAGGTCGTTGACCCAGGGCGCGAATGCGGAGAAACCGGGCGCATCAGTCCAGGCGAGGGTCACCCTGAAAGGCCGCGTCGGATCTTTGACTTCTCCCGTAAACACGAATTCCTGACCGCTGTCGGTGAAGGTCTGCGACTGGTTGATGAACACCTTCGGTGTGGTATCAAACGCGCGGCCCAGGTCCAGGAGTCCCCAGCCCTGCCTCTTCTGTGGGAGGTCGCCGCTCGCCAGCGCTCCCGTCATATAAGTAGTCGTGTTGAGGAGAAGTGCCTTGACCAGGGCGGCGCTGGGCTGTTCGCCCAGGTTCAGGAAGAACTGGCGCGTGAGGGCGGCTGCCCCGGCCACCGCGGGAGTTGAGTGGCTCGTCCCGGACGACCATGTGTACAGGGTTTGCCCCTTAGGGAAATAAAGGCCGTCGAGGTCGCCGCACACACCCGTGCCATTGAAATCAGGATGCTGAGAGGCCGCACCTTGAATGTGTGTGCCTGCGGCCGCAAGGTCGGGCTTCATGCGTCCATCGTCCACCTTCCCGCCCGAGGAGAAGAATGCCATATCGAGAGCGCTGTCCGCATCAGTGTCTTTGACGCCGCAGCCGTCGGTGCCTGTCTTCCTGAAACTTTCACTTGCACCGACTGAGATCAGGTTCTTGCCGGTGCCCGGCGAGCCGATTCGCTCATCAGCTCCCGAATTACCGGCCGCGAAGCATATGACCATCTCCTGGTTGCCCGCTTGTGCCGGAACTGCGTCGCGGGCCCTGGTGTCGTACTCCTGGGAATCGATGGTGTAGCTGTTGGTGATTGCCGACCAGCTGTTGGACGATATTCTGGCGCCATCGCGATAGGCTTCGGAGATCAATTTGGTGTACGGATCGATGAGGTCGAAAGTGCCATCAGCTTGAAAGATCTTGGACACTCCGATGAGCGCGAAAGGCGCCACCCCGAGTCCATAGTTGAAATTATCTGAGTCGTGCGCTGACGCGTCTGTAGAGGTGTTACCTCCCGCCGCTATGGAAGCGTTGATGGTTCCGTGTCCCGCCTGGTCCGAAGGGTCGAGTTCCGAAGTGTAGTCGCGGGCGTAGCTGACGCGGCTTTGTTTTGCTGAATCGAGAAAGTCGGGATGTAGTTTATCGGAGGCGATGGAGCCGCGGTCGATCCCGCTGTCGCTCACGTCTATTGCAAAAGCGAACTTCGAGTTGAAGCCGCGGGACTGCAGCCAGCTCAAGTAACCGGGGCCGCTCGGCTGCTTGCCGTCGGCTGTCAATGCTCCTGCGCAGATCTGCGCAGCACGTTCGTCAAGCAACACCGGCGGTACCCAGGGCTCGACATTGACCACGTTAGCCAGGGCGGCGACTGCCGCTATTCGGTCGGCGTGAATCCTGATCTTCAGATTGGTGAACCCGAGCACCTGATACGCGTCGCCAATCACTGCCGAAGCAAGGCCTATGGCGGCGCTGGTGTCCTGACCGGCGCCGACTCCCTGGTCGCGCTCCAAGTGGGCGATCTGAACGGCTACAGTTACTTCGGCGTTCGGATTGCCAGTCGCATGGGCGGCCAAAGCCGGGTGAATCTTGTATTGATCGAGGAAAGGCCCTTCCCATTGAACGAATCCCTCGCCGCGGCTTTGCGCGTTCCGGGCGTCGCCGAGGAGTTGCGATCTAGCCGGTTCATCGCCGTAGACGAGGTAGGCGTTATTTGGAAGATATGCCACCAGCTCAACGCCACTTGAACGAAGGCGGTCCAGCCACTCGCGTTTTACCGGCCCGATGAACTGGACCAACCGGAGCTTCTGATGTGAGTTGTCGCTCTTCGCAGGTTCGATGTCGCCGGTTTTGAACGCTGTCTTTCCAGTCACACTGCCAATCCCGCCCGCGGGTCCGCCCAACCCCAGCAGCTCGCCGGGCGCATCGTTTGATGTTGTGTCGATCGCGCCGGAACGAAGGAAGAGGACGTTCAAGTCATCTCGAACGGAGGCAGAACGAGATCCGGGCGGTTCTTCATCGAGCACGGTCTGATTGAGGGCGAGCAGCTTGAAAGAGCCGTAATCCGCAATCTCATCGGTCTGAGAAGTCCTTGCAAAGACCGACTCGTCGCCACGGTTCTCAGACGGGACCATGAGTTTGTGGTATCGTCCGGGGCTTCGATAGGTTCGGGCATTGATGGTGCCGGCTCCGACATAGGCAAGCGCTTCTTTCGATTGAGGGATCTTGCGCTCGGTACTGTTCAGCCACTGGCGGACGTCCGCCCCGGCAACTGAAACTGCAACGCATGTCGAGAGCGTGATGGACAAACAGATCAAACGCCTTCTCATAAAGACCTCCAGCGAGATGAACTAGAGCGCACGGTTCTTGCGAACATCAGTCTGCAAATTGAAGTGGACACTCACGCGGGGTCAGTGTGCTGGGAGCGTGGGAGACGGCCTCGCGCACAGCTGTCAGCGCCGGATAATTCCAGTTCGTAATGCGTCAGCCTGGCTGGGGCGTCGGCCTGCTGCGCGTCTTGACTGAAAAGCCGAGCAGCTTCCATTCCCCACTGTCGTCGCGAAATGTCAGTGTGATCTCGGCTCGCGCCTGATCGAGGCTGACGGCGTAGGTGGGTATTGCGACGCGTTTCTTGCCGTCCTTTTCGAACAGCATACTGAGCCGATCGTAATCCTGGGGGCGGCCCAAGGCGGTGATCTGCTTGAGA
>DASYSA010000330.1:0-16250 GCA_036003885.1 Blastocatellia bacterium
GGGGTGCTGGTAACCCCGACTCCAGGAAAAGCTCGGTGACCTCCACGTGAGCGCACGGATCATTGGCAAAGGTGAGCCTGGCCGACGGGTCGCGTTCTTCAAGTCTCGCAAGCCTGGCGCTGGCACTCTCCGCATCGTCAAAAGGCTCTTTGTAAAGAGCTACGATCAGACTTGAGCTATCCGACCGCACCCGAAAGTAAGTTCGGGTCGAGGCGTCGCCGGTAAGCCTTGTGACTTCCAATTGGCCGGCGAGCGCGTTGAGGTGCGGCGCCGCCAGCTCACCGATCTGCGTCAGTAGGTCCGCTTTTTCTGAAGTCGACATAGATCACAAAGAAACGACCAGGTTATCCCCCACGATGTAGCCGCGCTCCACGTCGCGCACGATATCCCGCCGCACTACGACGGCCTGCTCGATGGTTACGCCTGACGGTATCCGGACATCGTCAGCCAGGACGGCGTTGCGAACCCGGGCGCCCCGCTCGACGCTGACGCGGTCCCATAGCACCGAATCCTCGACTGGACCTTCGATCCTGCAGCTTGTGCCTTCGATCACTGAGCACGCCTTCTTTCGCAGAAGCACGAGGCTCGCATCCAGGTAGCGTCTCAGGGTGCTCAGCTCAACCCAGTCGCCCTCCGATATGTGCCCAAGCACCGTCTCTCCTGCCTGGATAGCACGCGGGTAAACATGAGTGGTCGAATGAGAGAAGCAGTTGCGCGGAATGTACTCAAAGATGCGGGGAGACAGGATCTGAATCCCGGTGAACATCAGAGGAGCGTCTTCGACGCTTGATGCGACGGCGCTGTTACCGGAAGTGGCTTCGACCGTGGTCGCCTTCGTCAGGACGGGCTGGGGGAACCCGGCGAACTTTGATATGTATCCGCGATTGTCCACTTCAACTATGCTGAAGTGTTCGCGCGACACATTCTTCTTCAGCACCAGCGTTGCAATGGCATTGTGTTGGCGGTGTGCCTCAATGGCAGAGGCAAGATCGATATCGGTGACGATCTTGCCATTGATGACAACGAAATCGCCGTCCAGGAAGAACTCACGCACCCTATCCAGCGCGCCCGAGGTTCCCAATATCTCTTCTTCAAGTGAATATCGAATGGCAGCTCCAAGCTGCGAGCCGTCCCCCAGGACCTGGCGTATGGACTCGGGCTGGTGATGCAAGTTCACAATCATATCTCGAACGGCGTGCGAGACAAGGTACTCCACTGAGTAGGAGATGAGCGGGCGATTGAGAAATGGTATAGCGGGCTTGGTGCGGTCCTCGGTGAGTGGCCACAGCCTCGTTCCGAAACCAGCCGCTAAGATCATTGCTTTCATTAGTCAGTTGTCAGTGGTCCGTTGTCCGTTGCCCTTGGTCCGTTGCCCTTCGTCCGTTTCAAGGTCGCCGCAATGCAGTTTGCCAACAGTAGCAAGCTGAGCATCGACACGGACAACCGACCACGGACAACGGACCAATGACTAATTCTCAAAAACGAGGTCCTCGAGCGGCACGCCACGCTGTTTGCACCACGTCGCCTGCAGCTCAGGATAGCTTTCACGGATAATGTCTGCTTCAGAAAGCCCTGCCGCTTTCAGGACCTGCAGGACGGTCTGCCCGTCCCCCTCAATCTCTATGAACTTGCCAATGGGAGTCTCGTCGAACGCAACCTCGAGTTCGTGGCCATCCATAACCAGACCATAGACAGTGCGATATTTCTGATATCTGAAGGTCCGATGAAAACCCAATCGCTCGAATAACTCCACAATGCGTTCGGGCTCATTTACCTCGCTCTCTATCTCCTCGCGGATCTTCAACATCGAGCCTGTGTTTTCGTGAACGACTCCCTTGTAGGTAACCAGTCCGCCTCTGCCGGTTGCGCGGACCCGGAGAGCCGCCCCTTCTCCCAGCAGCCTTCGGTCCGGCGAGTCCAGGAGCCAGTTGTCTTCAAAGTGGCGCGGCCTTACCTGCTTAAGCACGAAGCCGGCTCCATGAAGCCGCTCCAGATTCGAACCGGTGAGTTTCACTTCAATCTCGAGGGTCGTATTCATAACCAGGGTCGCCACCGCAGTAAGCCGTATTATTCCTGCTTGTTGTGAGGGCGTCAAATAGAGAAGGGGAGAGTGGGAGAAGGGGAGAAGGGGAGAAGGGGAGAGTGGGAGATAGTGCTTCCTGCGCTGCCCGGTTGCCCACGCTCCTCCTCAGCCTTTCTCCCACTTTCCCACTCTCCCATTCTCCCTTTCCACATTTTTCAAACCAAATGGCGGTCGTCTCCGTCTAAGCAATTGAACAGTTGCACAGCATAGACGATAATTGACTCGGCTACCCGGTCACTTAACCGAGAGCCGCACGGCTGGTTCGATTGGAAGGGCGACACCTCGGGGGGAAAACGCACATGCAATCGGTCTTCAGCCGTCTTCGACCTCAGTGCTGTCAACAAGGGGATGTTGAAATGGAAACAGACAGAAAGATCAGCGCTTTCGGAATCACAATCGCAAAGCGGCACGCAGCTGCTGCCGGTATCGCTCTTGCCGTAACGGCCTCCCTGCTCCTCACAGCGATTCTGCCGGCTGCCGCCGATACCAGGAGCAAGACCACCCGGCTCACCGAGGACCAGAAGATCATCCACATACTCAACCGCATCGGCTTTGGTCCTCGCCCCGGCGACGTGGAAAGGGTGAAGAAGATCGGGATCGACAAGTACATAGAGCAACAACTTCATCCTGATCGCATTGATGACTCAGCCTTGCAGGCAAAGCTTGCGGGGCTGGAGTCTCTCGGTATGAGCATCGGCCAGGTCCTGGACAAGTATCCCGCGCCACAGGAGATCGCGCGCGAACTAGGCCTGCGCCCGGGCAAGGGAAAACCGGCGAATCCACAAGCCACTCCGAACCCTGTGCAGGCTGGTGGGCAGGAGGGTGAAGAATCGAAGGATCAGCAGCGCGAGCAGCGCCAGAAGGTGCTGGCCTACTACGCGCAGCATGGATTAAAGCCGCCTGCCGAGTTGATTCAGGAACTGCAGGCCCAGAAGATCATCCGGGCTGTTTACAGCGAACGGCAACTCCAGGAAGTGATGGCCGATTTCTGGTTCAACCATTTCAATATCTACTGGGCTAAGGGCGCGGACAAGTGGATGACCACGGACTTCGAGATGAGCGCCATACGCCCACATACGCTGGGCAAGTTCCAGGATTTGCTCCTTGCCACGGCTAAGAGCCCCGCCATGCTCTTCTATCTGGACAATTTTCAATCAACCTCCCCGAACGCAACGATGCCCGGGCGCCGTGGAATTGGCCAGGGCGGCCAGTTTCAGAACAGACGTGGTCCGCTGGGCGGTCCGGTCGATCCTCGAATTCAGGAGCGCCTTCGCCAGAGAATGGAGCAGCGTGGGCAGTTGGGCAACCAGGGACAGATGACGCCCGAAGAGCAGCAGCGGCGGGCTGAAGTAGCCAAACAACTCAAGAAACGGACCCCCGGGATTAACGAGAACTACGCTCGCGAGATCATGGAGCTACACACGCTGGGCGTAGATGGCGGATACACGCAGAAGGATGTACAGGAAGTTGCACGTTGCTTCACCGGGTGGACCATCCAGCAGCCGCGGCAGGACGGCTCCTTCATATTCCGCCAGTTCATGCACGACAATGGCGAGAAGGTGGTCCTCGGCCAGAAGATTCCAGCGGGGGGCGGAATGAAGGACGCAGAGAAGGTGATCGAGATCCTCGCCCACCACCCGAATACCGCGAAGTTCATCTCGACCAAGCTTGTTCACCGCTTTGTTAGCGACAATCCGCCCTCATCCCTGATAGACCGCGTGACAGGGGTCTACATGAAGACCGGTGGCGACATTAGGGAAGTACTGCGGGCGATTGTGACCTCGCAGGAGTTTCTGGCCCCCGAGAGCTACCGGGCGAAGATCAAGTCGCCATTCGAGCTGGCCGTTTCGTCGGTTCGAGCCCTCGGCGGAGAGACCATAGGCTCGCGTCCGATAGCGCAGTTCATCGGCAAGATGGGCCAGCCTCTATATGCCTATCAGGCGCCCACCGGCTACCCCGACCGCGCCGAGCAGTGGGTTAATACCGGAGCCTTGCTGGAGAGGCTGAACTTCGGACTGGCTCTTGGCTCGAATCGGGTGCCGGGCACGACGATCGACCCAAAGGTTGTGACCGCCACGACGACTGCGAGCAAGACAAATCAGTTGATGGACAGAGCGCTCAAGGTCCTGCTAAACGGGGACGTCTCGGCCGAAACACGCGCGATCCTGGACAAGCAGCTCAAAGAAGGTGTTCCGGTGAAGGGTGAATTGGGCGATCTTTCCGCCAAGGCGATCCGTCAGGCCGATGGCGTCGACGGCGGAGACTCGATGATGGCCTCGGACTCGCCGAAGGGCGCAGGCGGAAAAGGAGCGCGCAAGGATCAGCGTGCAATGATGGAAGTCTACGGCAGGCGTGGCGACCGTCAAGCCGCAGGCACTCCAGTCGATCCTGAAGTCGCCAGGGTGGTTGGCCTGGTCCTCGGCTCACCTGAGTTTCAACGACGGTAAGAAAAAACGTTTCTCGTTGCTCGTTCCTCGTTTCTCGTTCTGCTCCTTAAGGACAAACGATAGACGCAAGAACGAGCAACGAGAAACGAGCAACGCGAAACGGAGATTTTATGGCAGTAACACGAAGATTCTTTCTCAAATCATCAGGGGTGGCGCTGGCGAGCCTCGCTGCTGCGCCGTCATTCCTCAAGCGCACCGTCCTGGCGCAAAGTCTCGGGGGCACGAGTAAGGGTCGGCCCATCATCATCGCAATCTTCCAGCGCGGGGCGGCGGACGGTGTGTCGATGGTAGTGCCGTTCGGGGACAAGAGTTATGCCGCCGTGAGGCCGCAGATTGCAATACCGGAGCCGAAGAGCGGTAATGCAGATGCCGCTATCGACCTGGACGGCTTCTTCGGGTTGCACCCCGCGCTTGTCCCATTCAAGTCAATCTATTCAGCCGGCCATCTCGCCATAGTGCACGCCGTAGGCTCGCCCGACAACACGCGGTCGCACTTCGACGCGCAGGACTACATGGAGTCGGCGACTCCGGGGCGAAAGGGAACCGCTGACGGATGGCTGAACCGATACATGCAAACGAAGAAGGATTTGAAGGCGACGCCCTTCCGGGCGGTTGCCTTCAGCGCGAATACGCCCCGGAGCCTGCTGGGCCCGGCGCCTGCCCTTGCGATGACCAACATATCGGACTTCGGCGTTCGAGCAGGGCAGGGAAATAATCAGGTTGCGCAGAGCTTCGAGGCGCTCTACGGGCAAGCCGGAAACGACATGCTTCAGGGCACCGGCAAGGAGGCCTTCGAAGCGGTTAAGATGTTGAAGAGGGCGAATCCGCAACAGTACAGCGCTTCCAACGGCGCGAACTATCCGCGTTCGCCTTTTGGCCAGAGCCTGCTGCAGATCGCACAGTTGATCAAGGCAGAGATCGGGTTGGAGGTAGCCTTCGCAGACAGAAGCGGATGGGACACACACGCCAACCAGGGTTCGTCGCGCGGTCAACTCGCGAATCAGCTCCAGGACTTTAGTCAGGCGATCGCGGCCTTGTACCAGGACCTTGGTGACCGAATGCAAAACATCGTAATTCTCACGATGACCGAGTTCGGGAGGACGATTCGGCAGAACGGCTCGGGCGGCACCGATCACGGCCATGCGAGCTGCCTGTTCGCGCTCGGCGGGCCGGTGAAGGGCGGGAAGGTCTACGGCAAGTGGCCCGGCCTCGCGCCGGAGCAGTTGAACGAGGGACGCGATCTGGCGCTGACGACCGATTTCCGGGATGTGTTCTCAGAGGTGGCGGCGAGGCATATGGGCGCGCCGAACCTGAACCTGATCTTCCCCGGATTCAATCCGAATCCAGCCAACTTCCGTGGATTCATTGGGGGCTGAATCGTTTTACGTTTTGCGTTCTGCGGCTTAAGGACGAAGGTCAACCCCAAAACGGTGAAACTCTAAACGTAAAACGCGAAACCTAAAACGACAAACGCGCAACGAGTTTTTATGTTGACCCGCCCCCGCGTCCCATTCCCATTGCTTGCCATCTGGCTGTTGTTGGCCTTTGGTGTGGGAACGGTAGCCTCGTTAGCGCAGAAAGCTTCGAACGACGACCCAATTAAGGTTCGAACCACGCTGGTGAGCGTCCCAGCGGTTGTCAGCGATCGCCAGGAACGTTACATTGCCGGATTGAAGGCGGCAGACTTCAAGCTCTATGAGGATGGCATCGAGCAATCGATCTCATTCTTCGAGACCACAGAAGAGCCGCTGAACGTAGCGGTGCTGCTGGACACCAGCCTTAGTACCCGTCCCGTCCTGGACGACATAAAGAAGTCCGCCAAAGATTTCATCAAGGAACTGAGGACCAAAGATCGAGCCATGGTCCTGAGCTTTGACTACGACGTCCATCCGCTCAACCCGCTCACATCCGACCATAAGTTACTGGAGCACGCCATCAAGAGCGCGGAAATTGGTCACCGGGCCGGCACGGTGCTGCGGGATGCTGTGGCAGAGGTGGTGAACCGGGAGTTCAAGACGGTCAGCGGGCGTAAGGCCATCGTCGTGCTGACCGACGGCAAGGACCACGGCAGCCGTGTGACCGAGAACGATTTGCTGGATGCTGCGGCCGAGTCTGGCGCGATGATATATTCGGTCTATTACGATACCGGTCTCCTCCAAAACGGGCGCGGCGCGGGCGGCAACAGACGCGGCCGCTGGGGTCGTCCTTTTCCACGCGTTCAGGGTGGACGGCGACGTGAGCGAATGGAGCGAAGGAACGATGACGCCAGAGAGTTCCTGGGGAGGTTGGCAGATGTTTCAGCGGGACGTTTCTACGAGAGTGAGGTGACCGATCTCAAGAAGACGTTCAAGTTGATTGCAGAAGAGCTGCGACATCAGTACCAACTCGGCTTCTACCCCGACAACAAGAAGCTCGATGGCCAGGTTCACGCGCTGAGGGTTCAGGTCTTGCGGCCGGATGTAGCGGTCAGAGCGCGTCGCACCTACACGGCCATTCGCGCGGATTAGCCAGCTACAACCCCGAACCTGTAGACCATAACAGCGAATTCGCTTCACCTTTCTCATTAACACCCAACTTCAGTTGGGTGTTTTGGCTTCAGGTGGGCCGCAACCGTTTCAACGGTTTTGTTGTCCCTCGTGGGGGTAGTGAAACTGTTTCGGAGTCCCCGCGTCCAAAGTCACCCCTCTGAAGAGGGGTGTTAATGAGAGGACGTCCGCCTCAAAGCAATCGAAGAAAACCCTGCCGACTTCCTATTGGCTGCCGCACATCGAGCGCAGAGACTGCCCCATTAACTCTGTCTCATTCGCGCCTATTTCGCGCTATCCGCATATGCTTCTTCGCAAGAAGCGCCCCGCCCTCCATTCCATTAGCACGGAGAAGGAGATTACCTTTTATGCGCGTTGCTCACTCGCGACCGCTGGCCATAGCTGCGCTCGTGGTCGCGGTCGTTTCACTGAAATTCACCGCAAGTTATCTGGCCGCGCCGTCGCCGCCCATCGTGCGCGAAGAAGAGATGCGCGCCGAGGTCACCCGCGACTCAGTCACCATTACCACCCCAATTACCAGACGCGGCGGATCGTTCCACGGAACATTCACCGTTGAGCTGTTGGATACTTCGGGAAGCAGCATGGCCGGCGGATCTTTGCCGATCGAGTTTGAGCGCGGCGAGAGCAATCCCGTCGTCCGAATCCTTTGGCCTCGGTTCGAGGAAGAGACAGACTGGGAGGAGCGTCGCGATCTGTTGATGTGGACCCGCGTACGCTATCGCCTCACAGCGGACAAGTCGAAGGATTGCGCGAGTGATGAAATCGCCGGAGTGCGCGCGCTTGGCCCGATCGTGAAGGATCTTTTCGCGCTTCGAGTGATCGCGCCGAGCCAACCAGAGCAGGAGACGCCGGCGCAGATCCGCGTTTTCGCGGAGAATCCGTTTACCGGCGAACCGCTGTCCGGAGTCCGGATACAGGGAGCGCTCTATCCTGAATCCGACGATGAGAAGGAACGCGGCGGCCACTCCATCACCAAGACGGGAGTGACCAAAGCTGATGGCGGTGTTGCGTGGGACTTCACTGTGCCGCCGGCAACCGCAAAAGACCGCAGGTCCGAAGTCGAATACAAGCTGAAGCTGGTCGGCATGCGCGGCGCTGTCCGAATAGAGAACGAGCAGGAGATCGATTTCAACAGGCGTGTGACAGCAATCGTGACCACCGACAAGCCGCTCTATCAGCCTGGGCAGCCTCTTCACATCCGCACTCTCGTCTTCGATCCGGATTCACGACGACCGCGCACAGCCGAACCCATCAGGATTCAGATCGAGGACGAAGCATCCAAAACAGTGTTTGAACGCGACATCACAACCGACCGCTTCGGCGTTGCGTTCAGTGACTGGATGATTCCCGGCACTGCGCCCCTGGGCCGCTTCTCGATCGAGATCCATGCGAATGATGGTGACAACATCGGCACGGCCAATGTGCGACTGAGCCGTTACGAATTGCCGACCTTTGTCGCCAACGTGGAACCGGACCTGCCTTTCTATTTGCCCGGTCAGGACGCAAGGGTGAAGGTCAGTGCCCGATTCGTCTACGGGGAGCCGGTCAAGTCGGGCCATATTCGCATCGCCCGCGAGGAGTCTCGCAGTTGGAATTTCAAAGAGCAGAAATGGGATGTGACAGAAGAGGGAGTATGGGAGGGCAACAGCGACTCCGAGGGCGTCTTCGAGATAACGATTCCGCTTCGAAGTGAGCACGAGGCTCTCAGTGAAGATAAGTACAACCAGTTTCGTGACCCCGAATACGTCGCGCGTTACACGGAGTCTGCTTCGGGTCGAAGCGAAGAGCGCCGCTTCCGTTTGCGAATTTCGAAGCAGCCAATACACGTCTATGCGATCTCACCGGATGGGCGTCAACACGCGGGCTTGCCCTTGCGGTTTTATGTGGTGACCAGCTACGCGGATGGTTCGCCTGCACAATGCGACCTCTCGGTTTTCGGTCGAGGCGAAGTGAAGAGCCAGCCCGCATTCACCTCTCTGGCCCGAACTGACGAGCACGGAATCGCCTTGATCGAAAGCGCCCCCGCAGCTTACCTGAACAACCTCAGGCTCGACATCTCAGCACAGGACGGGAAGGGGAAGAACGGAACATTCGAAGACGCGCTGCCCATCTCTGACGGCGAAGGACTTCGGGTAAAAACACCACGTGTCTTATACCATCATGGCGAACCGCTTCGGATTGAGATTCAATCAACCGTTCCCAACCTGCAGCGACTGTTTGTCGAGCTGCTTGCCGACAATCGTATCATTCGGACTGAGACGGTGAAAGTGCTCGATCACCATGCCAGTGTCGAGTTCGCGCCGGGCAGCGATCTGTCGGGACAGGTAACCATAGTCGCTTATGATCCCGGCGGGGACGGCGAGATGTCGCAAAGCCGCGATCTCTTCGCCGCGCGAACGGTGCTCTACCCCGTCAGGCGAGCGCTCGATCTGAAAGCCCGCTTCGATAGAAGCTCGGTCAAGCCTGGGGAGCCCGCGCGAGCATCCTTAACCTCCGCGGCCCCCGATGGTCGTGCGAGAGAGACCTCGCTCGGCGTCGTGGTATACGACTCGGCGGTTGAGGAGCGTGAGCGAACCGAGTCCGAATCCGGCCAGGGCCGAAACTACTTCGGCGAGTACTATGCCCGCTTCTTTAATTGGTACGCGTCGCTCTCGGACGTGACTCTTCGCGAACTTGAAGAGTTGGACGAGTCACAGCCTTTCCCTTCCTCCCTCGAGTTGATTGCAGAGGCGCTGTTGCAACGGACCGGAGGCAACTACGCGTATAGATCATACGCCGAGCGAGTTGGGAGTGACGACTCGCGTTCGCCCTTCAGCTATTCGCTTAACCCCATCAGGGATACCGTCGGTTATATTCTCGATAGACAGTCCGCCACCGAATATCCGCGCGACGCCGCGAGTCTCTTCGCTCTGCTGGCGCGACACGGAGTTGAGCTGGCCAGGACCACTGATATGTGGGGCAATCCATACTATGCGAAGTTCGAGGTTGCCTATGACAGGTACGCGCTGAGCATCACGTCAGCTGGCCCGGACGAGCAGCGGGGCACTCGCGATGACTTCGACCTGATCGCGCATCAGAAGCCGTTCTTTGACCCAGCATGGGCTCAGGAAATAAAGGAAATCGTCGATCGATTTGCGTATCACCGAGGGCGATTGCCGCGCAGCGCGGCGGAAGTAATCCTCGAGATGATATCCAGGAAAGCACGTTTCCTATCGTTAAAGGAGCCGTGGGGCACGCCATATCGCTTGCTTTACGAACCGAGCACCATTGGACCTTCTTACGAGATGGAGATCCTGTCGGCCGGGCCAGATCGTAAGTTCGATCAAGGCGACCGGACGGATGACATCGCGGTTTTCAAGTTTCAGTGGAACTGGTTCCACACCGCGAATGAGTCGATAAGCCGCGCTCTGACGGCCCGCTTCATCGGCACGCATCGCTATCCTGCTTCTGAAGCCGAGTTCATCACGGTGCTCAAGGAAGCGGGTCTGGATTTCGCGAGCCTGCGAGATCCATGGGACCAGCCGCTCAAGATCAGTTTCGTGGAGTCTATCGGCTATGCGGTCCGCCCGCGAATCGAACGAGTCGCTGCCACGCTAACGGCGCCGATGGTCGACAAGACGACGCTTGAAGCGGTAACGCAGCGGGTGCGCCGTATCAACCTGAGCGTTTCCGTTCCAAAGGAAAAGCAGAGGCCCGGCTATCCAAGCGAGTTCAGGGTTGCCTCATACAGCCAGGTGATCGGCGAAGAGTCTCGAGCAGACGCCCTTGTTGAGAGAGCGAAGCCGGCATCTTTCGACGCGAAGCCCGAGCCGGCTCGGCGCGCGAAGTCGCTGGCAACCGGGATTGCGGGTGCCGTCACAGGAGTGGTCGTGGACGCAAACGGATCTGTCATCAGCGGCGCGGCCCTCTCGCTTACTAATAGCGCTAGCGGCGCTGTGCTGACGGCAACCAGTGACGATGCAGGATTCTACGCTTTCGTGGGTCTTGCGCCTGGAAGCTATTCGCTGCGAGCCGATGTACCGGGCTTCACGCCGACAATCATTCAGAGCATAGAAGTGCGATTATCGACTACAGTCACTGTCGATCTCACTATGCAGGTCGGCGGTGTCTCAGAAACGGTTACTGTAACTCAGGGAGCTGCGGACGTGCTGAACAGCGAGCAAATCTCAGGGCTGCCCTTGAACGGCCGCAACGTCGAGCAGCTGGTATTCCTTCAGCCGGGCGTCGCTCGTCCCAACATCACATCGACGCCTCGACTTCGACAGGACTTCCCTGAGACCCTTCTCTGGCAGCCCTCTCTCATCACCGACTCTCACGGTAAAGCCGAGATCAAGTTCAACGTCGCCGATTCGATTACAACCTGGCGTATGGCCGTGATCGGCTCTACTGAAGACGGTTTTATAGGCTCAGCCACTGCCGACCTGCGATCGTTCCAACCCTTCTTCGTCGAGCATCAGCCGCCGCCTTCTCTGACAATCGGGGATCAGATCGAGACGCCGGTCGTCGTGCGCAACTACCAGGACCGCGCCGCCGACGTTAAGGTGAAACTCGCTTCTGCTCCGTGGATGGAGTTGCTGTCAGAAACAGAGCAATCCATTCATGCCGGCGCGCAAGGGTCGGCAACCGCGCTCGCTTCATTCAAAGCCATCGCCGCCGGCGACTTCAAGCAGGAGGCCTCGGCAATCGGCATCGCAGACGGCGACCGGGTCGCGAAACCCATCGCGGTGCGCTTCGATGGCCGCGACACCTGGCGCACCTACGCCGATCTGTTTCAACGCGAAACCTCATTCGATTTGAACATTCCGGAAGAGACGATACCAGGATCATCACACGTCGAAATGAAGATCTATCCGGATCTTTTCGCTCATGCGCTGGAGGGGATCGAAGGCATCGTCCGCCGTCCTCACGGCTGTTTGGAGCAGACGACCAGCGCTGGATACGCCAATCTGATCGTGCTTCAGTACCTGAAACGCACGGGCCGGCCACTCCCGACAGTCGAGCAAAAGGCTTCGCGAAATCTCGCCGAAGCGCTCGCGAGCATTCGTTCGTTCGCTGACCCGGAGGGTGGCTACTTCTACTTCACCGGAAGTACAGCCAACCTTGCTCTCACGGCCTATGTCTTGAGATTCCTCACCGAAGCTCGCGAGTTCGGGATGGTCGACCCTAACGTTATCGAAGCCGCGAGGCAGTATCTGGCGAGGGCCCAACGTGCGGACGGCGCCTGGCAGACCCGCAGATACTCTGGGGAACCGACAACCCGCGAGGACACCGCGAGGCTCACGGCGCTGGTTGCGCGCGCTCTTGCGGCTTCCGAGCCAGGCACTCCTGAGAAGGCTCACCCCTTAACCCCAGCGCAGCCAAATCGGACGGGCAATGTGACATTGGCGCTTGGCCGCTCGCTCGACTGGTTGGCCAGGGCCACGCGCGAATTCGATGATCCCTATGCGCTCTCACTGTATGTGCTTGCGGCACACGATGGCGGGCGCATCGACGCCGCTCGGGAGTCTGCGCAGACACTCGCGGGATTGGCTCAGCCTGAGGCGGGCGGTTTGTTTTGGGACCTTCAATCAAACACGCCCTTCTACGGTTGGGGGCGTGCCGGCCGGCTCGAGACTACGGGACTTGCTGTTGAAGCCCTGAACACCATGGCCGCCGCCCGATCTTCTGGCTCAACATCAACGGCCGCAGGTGAGGCCGACGCGCTGGGCCGCGCATTGCGTCGCGGAGTGTTGTTTATCATCAAGAACAAGGATGAGTATGGTGTCTGGTACTCTACACAGGCGACCGTGAATGTCCTTCACGGTTTGATAGCGGTAGCCTCGCAAGGTGACGGAGATGCCCCGCGCGCCCTGAAGCTCGCGATAAGTGTGGATGAGGGCAACCCTGCGGAGGTCGAGATTCCAATCGAAGCGGGGACGCCATACGAGCTCGATCTTACGACGTTGCTTCCTCAACTCGGCATCAGACCAGGCGCGCATCGCGTCCGCTTGCGAACCGACACCGCGCGAACCATTAGCGCGGCGATTGTAGCGCGTTCGTCGGTACCGTGGGTCGAGAGGGACGCTCGCGGGATCAGCGAGGAGGGAGGGTTGCGCCTGCGGGTAAGCTACGACCGGCTCGACGCGAAGAAAGGCGAGACGATCAACTGCGCGGTGCACGCTGAGCGAATAGGTTCAGCCGGTTATGGGATGATGCTGGCGGAGATCGGACTTCCACCGGGAGTAGACGTAGATGTTGCGAGCCTGCGCCGTGCTCCGGTGATGAAGTTCGATGTGACGCCTGATCGCGTCGTGCTGTACCTGTGGCCCCAGGCTGGAGGAACCGATTTCAGTTTTGGGTTAACGCCTCGGCTGAGAATAAAGGCGGCTACCCAGCCTTCGTTGCTGTACGACTACTACAATCCTGACGCCCGTGTGTCGATTCCTCCGGCACGATTCTCAGTGAGGTGAGGCTCTCCGTGTAACCTCATCCACAGATTTAGGCAGATAGCGCAGATGAACAACCGCGACGATGGGCGGCTTGAAATGCCGTGAGGCGCGCCCCCGCAATTCGGTCGTTAGATCTGCGAGATCTGCGACATCTGCGGATGTTCCCTCCATTCCCTTCCGCTTCACACCTCTTCAGCCTGTGTGTTATATTGCTCGTCCTTTGAGGTCATCAATCGATTCTATCTTCACTCGTTACAGGGGAGACGCTTGAGCATACTCGTCGACAAGAACACTCGAGTGGTGGTGCAGGGCATCACCGGGAAAGAAGGCTCTTTTCATACGGGGCAGATGATCGCATACGGCACTAAGATTGTCGCGGGAGTCACACCAGGCAAAGGCGGAACCGAACACGAAGGGGTTCCGATCTTCGATACCGTAGCGGAAGCCGTGCAACAGACCGGCGCCAACGCCAGCGTGGTATATGTGCCGCCGCCCTTCGCCGCCGATGCGATCATGGAAGCCGCGGACGCCGGTGTTGCGCTCACGGTCTGCATAACCGAAGGCATACCTGCTCTCGATATGGTTCGTGCGTTTGATTACCTGAGCAGGCGGTCTACTCTGCTGATCGGGCCGAATTGCCCGGGCATCATATCGCCCGGCAAGTGCAAGATCGGAATCATGCCTGGTCACATTCACACGGAAGGGCGAGTGGGCGTCGTCTCGCGCAGCGGAACCCTGACCTATGAAGCTGTGCATCAACTCTCGCATTTTGGCCTCGGGCAGTCGACGGCAGTTGGCATCGGCGGAGATCCGGTGATCGGCCTCAACTTTGTCGATGTACTGCGGCTCTTCCAGGAGGACCCGGAGACCGACGCAGTTGTAATGATCGGCGAGATCGGAGGCACCGCCGAAGAGCAGGCGGCGGCGTTCGTGAAAGGCTGCATGAACAAACCGGTGGTCGGGTTCATTGCCGGCCAGACCGCGCCGCCCGGTCGCCGCATGGGGCACGCGGGCGCGATCATTGCCGGAGGGAAGGGAACGGCGTCGGAGAAGATGGCCGCAATGGAGGCGGCAGGTATCTTCGTAGTGAAGAGCCCGGCCGACCTCGGCTCGCGAATGGTTGAAGCACTCAAAAGGTAAGGCCGTGGGTCAGACCATGCTAGGACAACTGAATATACGATGAATTCGTCATTTCTTATTACTTGTGGTCATTGTATTCTTTCAGCATGGCTGGTCTGGGAACAATCGGGAAGCACTTGATAGTCCTGGGACTGGCGATCGCACTCGTTGGCGTAGTAGCGATTCTGCTCGCACGGTTCCCGGGGCTGAAGATTGGGCGGCTGCCGGGGGACATCTATATCGAGCGCGACGGATGGAGTTTCTATTTTCCACTCGCGACTTCGATTCTATTGAGTGTAGTCATATCTCTCATCCTCTGGCTGGTGAGCCGGAAGGTGAACCGCTAGCTGAAAAGGGTGTTTAGCCTATGGAAGCTGAGATCCCAAAGAAGAGGGGAAAGAAGACTGCTCGAATAGTCTGCTCGAATGAGAACGAGTTCTGGACTACGCAGAAGCAGTTCTGGCAGTGGGTGCGCGAGGGACTCGTCGATGTTACTGGTCAGTCCCCGCTTACGGGCAAGTTCGGGGGCAAGCGCGAGAAGTTGCTCGTGATGATCCGTCACACCATATTGGATAATGCCTGCCCCGAGCACAAACAAGAGGTGCTCGGAAGTTTTGCAAGACTGAAGCCGCACGTCACAAAGCAGCGACCTGAAGGGTAGAAGTGCTGAGTGCTGAGTAACAGGAGTCGGCCCAATGGCGCACTCAGAACTCAGCACTCAGAACTCAGGAGGGGTCTTGGAAGCGATCGAGGACGCGAGCCATCTCTATGAAGTCGAGCGACGGGCTCGTCATGCCGAGCGGCCCGGTTTCCGAATCAGCGAACTCCAAATCTCACCCACTCAGAACGTCCCCTGGCATTGCCACAGCAATATCCAGGATACCTTCTACGTAATCGAGGGACACCTCAGGCTCTTCCTGCGCGACCCTGGAGAGGAGGTGCGACTCGGCCCGGGTGATACCTATTCAGTGCGGCCGCGCCGTCCGCACCTGGTCACCAATGGTGGGGATTGCTCGGCGATCTTTCTCGTGCTTCAGGGCATTGGCGACTACGATTACATCCCACTCCCATAGCACGGCCAAAAGACCGTTACATCACTTGGCATTAAACACCAGGAATCGCAGTATTTAGCGGGATGACCCTCAACCATCACTTAATACTTCGCGGCGTATTCCCAGGTCTTTCTGCACCTTTGGATTGAGCGGCGAGGGTGGTCGCGCGCGCCGACCGACAGAAGTCATGATTTGCAGCTCTGGCGCGCGCGCTCTCTCTCTCTCTTAGCTTGGGTTCGCCTCACGATTTTGCGGTGGAAGCCAGGGGACCTTTTCTCGGCGGTCAAAGCGATGAGGGCGCTAATGGAACACCACGGGCGAAACGGGGAGACACGGCAGCAACGAATGAGAATCCAAATCGCAGAATCGAGGGCCTGATCCCGGTCGACGCACCCTCTGCGCAGTCCCCCGTTGACAATCGGATTCCCCCGATCTAACATGCCGGTTGCTTCAAAGAAGAGCGGGTGTAACTCAATGGTAGAGTGTCAGCTTCCCAAGCTGAAAGTTGCGAGTTCGATCCTCGTCACCCGCTCCATTTCTTAATCCATACCCTTAAGAGTCGGCCCTCCGACGTC
>DASYSA010000331.1:0-8256 GCA_036003885.1 Blastocatellia bacterium
GATTGAAGGTCCCGCGACAGAGCCTTAGCAACGCCATTGTGATGGCCAATCCGTCGTACGGTGAGCCAGAAACTACTGCGATCACACATGCCACCTCCATGAAGACCAGACCATTGAAGCCCACTGTCAAAAGGCAGAGCGTCACGACGGGGAGTGATCTGTCGAACGTATACTTCGCGCCCTTGAGCACGACGGCGCAGGAGGCGCAGGCGATCAAAGCCCAGTTTCCCGACGCCACAGTGATGACCGGGATGCAGGCCAACGAATCATCGCTTAAGCAGATTGCAGCGCCGCGCCTCCTCCACATCGCAACCCACGGGTTCTTCCTCCAGGATGGTCCGGCGGATTCGGTTGGTTCAAGAGCTTCTCAAACGCGATCCATCAATGCGAGTGTCAAGATCGAGAATCCGCTATTGCGGTCAGGGTTGGCGCTGGCGGGAGCGAACCTGCATCAGGGAGGCGAGGATGATGGTGTGCTGACGGCTCTGGAAGCGTCGGGGCTGAACCTGTGGGGGACAAAACTGGTTGTCCTGTCAGCCTGCGACACCGGCGTAGGCGAAGTGAAGACCGGGGAAGGCGTGTACGGTCTGCGTCGAGCGTTTGTGTTGGCCGGGACAGAATCGCTGGTGATGAGCCTGTGGCCGGTGAGCGATTACGTGACGCGGGAGATGATGACGACTTACTACAAAGGCCTGAGGGAAGGACGAGGCCGCGGCGAGGCGCTCAGGCAAGTGCAACTGAGTATGCTGAAGCATAAGGGGCGCGAACATCCATTCTACTGGGCCGGCTTCATTCAATCCGGCGAATGGGCTAATCTGGATGGCAAACGCTGAGAGATTGCGGCGAAGACAGGTAACCCAGACGAACCTTCCAGGGCGGATGCCTGTTCCAGGATGCATGGAGCGGCAATTGCCAAATCCGGGTGGCAAGCGAGGACTCCAGTCACGAAATAGATCTCGACAAGCCACGCCTAAGTGATAAGATTCGACTGTTCAGACGAACCCACTGAAAACCAATTAGAAGGTTCAGATGAAATCTAAAGTGATAGTGTCGATCTTCGCTCTTTCTTTGTTGTGTTTCCCGATCCACGGCCAGCAGCAGATAGGGTCAGGCCCGCTTGATCTTTCCTTCGGAAGCGGCGGGAGGGTCAACACCAGTTTCGGGGTGGGAATTCCTGGCTACGCCAGCGCAGTAATCATTCAGCCGGATGGCAAGATCCTGACCGCGGGTGTTGCGGGTATCAGCTCCGCACTTGCTCGATATAACGTCGATGGCTCGTTAGACTCAAGCTTCGGTTCCGACGGAAGGGTTACCAATCGTTTTTTTGGATATGGGGCTGGCGCATCATCGGTCCTCCTCCAGCCGGACGGAAAAATCGTTACAGGCGGATATGCTTACCTTGACGGATCTACCGGGGTGTTTGCGCTCGCACGGTATAACTCTGATGGAAGCCCGGATTCATCGTTCGGCGTCGAGGGGCGCGCCAATACCGGCTTCGGAAGTCGAGGAGCAGGAGTCTCCTCCCTTGGTTTGTTGCCCGATGGGAAGATCGTTGCTGCGGGCGGACGCAGCGGCGATTATGGTAGCGGAGGTAGTGATTTCGCGCTCGCTCGGTACAATAAGGACGGGAGCCTGGATACATCTTTTGGAATTGAGGGGAAGCTTACGACCGATTTTTTTGGCGGACAGGACGGGGCGGGAGCCGTGATAATTCAGCCCGATGGCAAAATCGTAGCTATCGGGAGTGCCACTCTAGAGTCGAAACCCGTGCTCGCCGCAGTGAGATACAACGCGAATGGCAGCCTGGATTCCAGGTTTGGCAGCAATGGCAAGTTCACGAGCGATTTCCTGGGCCGCGGGGCTGAAGCATCCGCAGGCATACTTCAACCTGACGGGAAAATGCTTTTGGCTGGCATTAGCAGAACACAGGCGGCAATCTACAATTACGATTTTGGACTTATGCGACTTAACCCTGACGGCGGTCTTGATTCGACATTCGGTGACGGTGGCAAAGTTTCGATCGACTTTTTCGGTTATGATGATTGGGCAATCTCCGTAGCTCTTCAACGAAATGGAAAGATCGTGTTGTGCGGGGTTGTCTCCGTCGAAATGTTCCGCGGCAACTTTCGCATCGCCCGACTGAACAACAACGGTACCGTAGATGCGAGCTTCGGAGACGCAGGCAGTGTAATACTGGACTTCTCCAATAGCGGGGCGCAGGGTATTGCCATACAGGCGGACGGTAAAATCGTAGTGGCCGGAGGCAAGAAGTTAGACGTTACTGATATTGACTTCGCCCTCGCGCGGTTTGACAGCAGCCGCCCGCTTATTGAAAGCGCATCTGTCAGCGGAAAGAGGCTTATTATCAGCGGCACCGGATTCGAAGAGGATGCGAAAATACTGGTGAATGATAAAGAGCAGAAGACCATAAATAACAGGCAGAATCCGGCCACGGGGCTAGTCGGGAAGAAAGCCGGCAAAAAGCTCAGGGTTGGTGATAAGATACGCGTGTTCAATTCCGACGGAGCATTGTCCCCAGAGTTCACTTTCAGCGGCTAACACACCTCGCTTTGACGAGCAAAGTTTACCAGTACATGCCCGGGGATGAGATGGGAACTCTACAGTGTGTTATCGGAGAGTGGACCGGCCCGGTTTCCATCCCTCGAAAGGCTTCACCGTCGCGCAACTCGGTCCGCCGTCTTTCCCAGTTCCGGGAACGTGAGTCTCGAGAACCGATTTCGGATCGGCCAAAACTCGATCGACCATCTCCCAGGTGATGCCGCTCAATGGTACCTTCAAACGGCGACTCCAACATGAGTCCCTCTGGCCCGCTGCCGTGCCGATGTCGATGTAGATGAATCGCTGAGCGGCCGGACCCTGCACGAATGAACCCAGAAAAGTCGGCAAGGCACCCTTGCGGCCGGGCTTCAGTCCTACGGTGAATTCGAAGGATAGGTCTTTTGCTTTGGATCTTTGCGTCTGGATGGTCTCATAATCACTGCCGCGACCTTTTTGCAGACCGAAGTCCACATCCGCCGGCGGTTTCTCCAGGACGACACGAAGGGTCAATTCACGTTCCATATTCTTCTCGGTTAGAGACTTTCATCTGCGTATTCTTATCCTAAGCAGCAGGCGGAATTCAAGCCTCCAAATCGTCGATCTCGAATGCTCCAACCCTCGTGCGCAATTGAGCTCGCTCGAATGCCGGAAGGCGAGCTGGCGCCCACCTTCCAGGTCCCTCTCTGAATTGACGAATGCCGCATTGGGTCTTGCGGTTGATCCGCCCCTCAGGTACTCTGCTGTCGTGCGTTTCGGACGCCGCTGGTCCGCGGGAAGGGCTAAGCCCACCGAACTCAAGTACATCCTTTTTGGCAAGCGTACTCCTTCGCCTGATGTTGCGGACCACAGGCATTACACCCGTGAAGAACGGGAAGGAGGTCGCTATGCCGACTCAACCGTTACCGAACAATCCGTCTCTGGAGAATCTCCGCAAACAGGCGAAGTCTTTGCGCAAGGCTGTGCAGACGAATGAAGCCGACCAGATCGCTCGTGTGCGCGAGTTTCATCCGCGCGTGGACGAAGCTATCAAGAACTTTTCCCTCAGTGATGCCCAACTGGTCATTGCCCGCAGTCACGGGTTTGCAAGCTGGTCGAAGTTGAAACGGCATCTGGATGTGGTCAATGAGTATTCCTGGTGTGCGCCGGAGGAACCGACCGCGGATGACGATCCCGCGACGATTGCTGATCGATTCATCAGGCTCGCCTGTCTGACCTACAGTGGGGACTGGACCAGCCGGCAGGATCAGGCGCGGGAGCTGCTTGCCGCACATCCCTCAATCAGTGTGGATAGCATCTACGCTGCCGCGACTGTCGGCGACGTTGTGGCAGTGCGGCAGATGCTGGCCGAAAATCCAGCGCTGGCGAAGATGCGGGGCGGTCCGCACAAATGGGAGCCCTTGCTTTATACGGCCTACTCCCGGCTTAACAGTGATGCGGCGGAGCATTCAACACTCGAAGTCGCCCGCCTGCTACTCAAGTACGGAGCCGACCCGAATGCGGGCTTTCTCTGGGAGGGCCAATACTTGTTCACCGCGTTGACCGACGCATTTGGTGAAGGGGAGGGAGGTCCGATTAACCAGCCGGAGCATCAGTACTCCTATCAACTGGCAAGGCTTCTGCTCGAAGCAGGCGCGGACGCCAACGACGGCCAGTCCCTCTACAATCGCATGTTCACACGCGGGACGCGCCACTTGGAACTACTGTTCGAGTTCGGCCTGGGCAAAGGCGGTGGCTATGGTGTGTGGTTCAAGCGCCTTGGGGATCAACTGGGCACACCTTCGAAGATGCTCGACGATCAGATGGGCTGGGCCGCCAGCAACAATCACATGGACCGCGTGCAGCTGCTGGTCGCGCATGGGGTGGATGTCAACAGCAGGGATAATCGTATCGGGCGACCGCCTTATGAACTGGCGCTGTTGAACGTCAATAAGGAGATCGCGCAATACCTGCTGGAGCACGGCGCAACTGAGACTTCGTTGGACGATTTGGACGCCTTCGCATATGCCTGTCTCGCAGCGGATGCGGATCAGGCGCGATCGTTGATTGCTAAAGACGAGAAAATTGTGGAGAGGCTTGGCGATCGCCGCGTGGAGTTGCTTCAGAATGCAGCCGGAACGGACAAGCGCGATGCCGTTCGGCTGATGGCGGAACTCGGCTTCGACGTGAACGAAGTCAAACGAACGGCTGCCCTGCATGACGCGGCGATAAGCGGTCATCTGGACATGGTGAAGCTGTTGATCGAGCTCGGTGCGGACCCGCTGCTACGCGACACCGAGTTCGATGGAACGCCGCTTGGTTGGGCAAGATATGGCCACCAGGTCGCGGTCGTGGAATTTCTTGAACAATTCGAGCCCTCTGAGTAGACGGGGAGAGGGGGAGAAGGGGAGAAAGGGAGAAGGGGACAAGGGGTCAACTTAGCCGAGAGCTTCGAGCTGACAACGGACAACTGACAAATGACAAATGACAAATGACAAATGACAACGGACAACTGATAACTGACCATCATTCAATCTTCACCACGCCGATCTTCTCTAAGAGCCTGAGGTACGCGGCAACGTCGTCTACCGTGACGGGCCTGTAGGCGGCAGTAATAAAGTCTCGGATGGCCTGAACGCTGCGCTTGCCGTCAACCAGATTCAAGGTCTCGTAGAGTATTATTTCGCGATGGGGCCCCGAGAGGCTGCGTTCGAGAGTTTGCTTGTCCTCGGCGCTGGCGCGGTCTTCGACATAGTCGTAGTAGTAGATGTTCATCGGACCGAGCACCTTACGGATTGGGACCCGGTGGGAATCGACGGCAACCGACCTCGGCCGCGAAGCCTCTTTTGGATTCTTTGGCTTCTGGTCTTTGGGCTGATCCTTTGATTCGATCGTGAAGATGACGCGGTTGCCTTTGCGCTGCTCGCTGATCTGGCCGGTGAGCAACAACCAGGTGCCACTCAGCTGTTCGGCCAACCCTTCAATCTTCGATTCGAGGTTCTTGTTGTCCGGGGCTAACGTCAATACCCACGACAAAGCCTCGACATCGCGGTCGAGCGAACGAGCGATGATATTGCGCGCTTCGTCCGCCCCTTCGGCTCCGCGCAGATCCTCTTCCCGAGCACGCACTCGATCCTTCGGCACCGTCGCCATAGCGCGAGCGAAGACCTCGTCGGCTAGCCGGGTGGCCTCTCGAGCCCCTGCGCGGGCAAGGAAGTAGCCCGACGATGCAGCGATGAAGGTCGAGCGCTTCATCTTGGTCGCGTCGATGTTGGCCGGCAGGTCGTTATTCGTATGGATGAAGACATCGGGCCAATCTCGAAGGTAAATCGTCGGGATGCGAAAAGAGCCTTCCTCATAGACGTCGTGGTCCGACCCCATTTCATAGGGCGTGATATCGGCTACCAGGCTGTCTTTGCTGCCCTCCGGCGAAATGAGCGCGTCTTCGAAACCGGCTCCGGAAGCCGCTTTCAGGCTGCCCGAGATCGCGTACTCGGCGAAGATGTCGGCCACCGTGTTGACCGCGCCTGGAAGCGAGGCGGGGGTATGGGTGACGTGGAGAACCGATTTCGTAATCGAGTAGTTGCCTCCGACCATGTCGCAATGTACGGCCGCCTTCATTCGACGAACCACGTCGGGGTGCTGAGCGAAGTAGGCCAGCGTGCCGTTGATCTCCGGCGGCCAGATGAACCGAATCGTCCGGCGAGGCCGTTCGATCTCGCCCCGGCGAATCAGGGAACTCAAGGCGCGCCCGGCCTCGAGGATCGCCGCCGCTCCGGAAGCATTGTCATTTGCCCCGGGCTTCTGGTGGCAGAGGTGGCATGAGAAGACGATCTCCTCGGCCGCCGCGTCTGCGCCGGGAATCACTGCAGTAACGACCTCATAAGCGGATGGGCGCAACTCAGCCTTCACACTCGCGCGCAGAACTACCTGTTCTCCGTGGGCCAGCCGCTCTCGATACTCGCGCGCCTGACGGAGCGAAATCATGAAAGCGAACTTATTGTTGGCGTTGTAAGGCGAAAGGTGTCCCCATCTGACGTTTTCGGAGTAGTCGCCCGACCATGCCGTCACCTGGTTGGGTTGATAGCTGAGAATACCGGCGGCGCCACGCTCGTCACAGGCAATCTTGTGAACGGCGGCGACACCTCCGCCGGCGAGCACGATTTTGCCTTTTACCTCCTTGCCTTCGTAGTCGCTCGCCGAACTTCCCTGGCCGACGTCTACGAGGGGACCGGTTACATCTGCAGTTTGAGAGTAGTCGGCCAGAGCTACGCGCATTTCATCATAGTCTGCGATCTTCACTCTCCTTGGTTCAGTCTCCCAGAGCAGGCCTCGCGATGCCTCCCAACCCGGCGTTGACTTCAAGGTGTAATAAGTCTTCTCTCCATCTGCCGGGAAGTGTTCGATCTCGACCTGTTCCAGCCCGTATTCCTTAGCCTTGGCCGCAATGTATTCGGCGGCGTGTGAGAAGCCAGAGGACGCCTGCACTCGGTGATGCCGCGCGAGCTCGATCACGGTATCTTTGGCGATGACTCCGCTGATCTCACCTGCCAGTGCGCGGATCTCGGCGTCCGAGAGTAGTGAAGTCTTATTGTATAGAGTCTCATTTGACCGCTGGGCCGGAACTCCGGAGATTGAGTAGCTCTGAAAGACGATTATTGCAATGAGCGCCGTGACCTTTTTCATGCAGTGTGTCTCCGAGCGTGGTGCTCGTTATTGTCACCGGTCATTTGTCATTTGTCACTTGTCCCTTGTCATTTGTCATTTGTTCTTGGCCTCTGGTCTGCCCCTTGGAGTCTGGTACAAATGACAAATGACAAATGACAAATGACAAGTGACAAATGACTCTTATTCTGGGCTTCGTGTTGAGCGGCGCCCATTGACCCATGCCTGAGCGATCGACATGGCTGCCGCGTAAGCGTAGCCGGTCAGATAGAGGACCAGGAAGGGAATGGTGCCAAAGATGTGGCTCCGGATGGCGTACCAGATTGTAAACACGAAGTAGAGCGTAAACAGCAATTCCATGACAGGCAGCGATATCCGTCGAGGCACATAACTCTTCTTGACCCAGGTTGTGTCGCCGGTCTCTTCAATACGGTATTTGGGGGTGCGAACGAACGCGGTCTTCACTCCAAGCAGCGCTTCTATAACTGCCCGCGCATTGGATAGCGTCAGCGCTATTCCCATGCTCATCACGAATGGCATGTACTTGAGGGAACTGCGCCAGGTCTTCGGGTATAGATGCCACTGCGCAGCTACATAGAAAGCCACAACTGAGAGTGTGGAAAAGGCAAGGATCGGCACGTCCAGGATGAACAGATGAAAGAGGCCCTGATTATACCTCACGATGAGTATTGGAAGGTTGAGGATGGCAAGCACAATAACAAGAGGCGCAGCCAGATTGCCGGACAGCCTGAAGAACTGTTCCAGCTTAACTCGCAGCGGAAGCCGAGGGTCGCGCAAGATGCGCTTCATCATCTTCAGACCTACCTGCACCAGACCCTTCGCCCAACGTCGCTGTTGAGATTTGAAGGCGTTTATCTCTACAGGCAGTTCTGACGGCACATCGTCATCAACCAGATACACGAAGTGCCACCCCATCAACTGCGCGCGGTATGAGAGGTCGGTATCTTCGGCCAGGGTGTCGTGCTGCCATCCGCCGGACCACTCGATTGCCTCCCGTCTCCACATTCCGGCTGTTCCGTTGAAATTGAAGAAGCC
>DASYSA010000332.1:0-3988 GCA_036003885.1 Blastocatellia bacterium
AGGTAGACCAGCCCGGCGCTGCGACGCCGGCCTTCTCTGTTACGTCGCTAAAGGTTCCGTTGCCATTATTTCGGTACAGAATATTGCGTCCGTAGCTCGTGACATACAGATCGACCCAGCCATCGCCGTCGTAATCACCGGCAGCCACGCCCATACCGAAGGTGCCGCCTGCCACACCGGCCTTATCCGTAACGTCCGTAAACGAGCCGTCATGATTATTGTGGTAGAGGGCGTTCTTGAGCGGAGTGGCGGGCGTGTAGAAATCCGAAGCCCCGCTATTCACCAGATAGATGTCCATCCACCCATCGTTGTCGTAGTCAAAGAAGGCGCAACCCGCCCCGACCGTCTCCGGCAGGAAGCGCTCAGATGAATGGGCATTGTTGTGAACCCAGGTGATCCCGGTTGTCTTACTCGATACTTCTTCAAAGGTAACGAAGGACTTAGGCCGCTGCGATGCAGGCCGGGCCTGGTAAACAAGCGGCAGATCAAGAGCGAGAGCGATGATCAGCAAGAGAACGGTATTCGAAGTTTTGCCTGATAATGCCATCCAGCCGAAACGAAACACTCCGGTCATCGCTCATTGTGTGATCAGGAATGAGGCCTGTTGCTTTACGAGCTTGTGACTGACCATATCCAGAGCTTCGACCATCGCAGTGTATTTGCCTTGAGGAAGCCCGGCGAGCTTAATGTATTTTGCAAATGTCAGATGTGGCACTGGCCGGCCAAGTGTCTCCGTCAGCACATAGTCGATCGGCTTGATCGCCACTGCATTGTCTTTCATCAACGTCACCGTAACTCTGACCAGCGGTTTGCCTGCCTGTGTGTTTGCCGCGTTGTACAATTCGAAGAAGAGTATCAAGTTATCCGTGGCGCGAAACTCTCGGCTGGGAAAGGGGCGAATCTGGACTCCTCCCTGGCTGAACACATCCCCTGATTCGGCGGCCCCCGGGGAATTATTGGTCGGTACGGCATATCGGCTCAGTACTACACCCGTAGTCGAAAACCCGGCGTCCGCGACAGGCAAAACCAGCGTCTCTCTTCTCCCCGCCATCTTTCCCGAGAGCTTGTCTCTTACGATCAACTCGACGATATAGCTGCCCGGCACGAGTTCCATGTCCTGACGGTAGAAAATGTTGTTCTTTAGAATCGCCTGGTACTGCTCGGCGCTCAGCCCAATATCGAAACCTCCGCCGAGCCGACCAATGATCCTGGCCGGAGCTTCTCGGATAACTCCGAGAACATCGAATTCCACATGTTGCTTATCGCCCTTTCGATCGAACTTCACCGCGCTCGGCGGCAGCTCGATCGACAGTGGAACTATGTAGCGGCCTTCTTTCGACCTGAACGGACTCATCTCCACAAACAACGGCAAGGCAGGATTGTTCTCGAATGCCGCCGGGTTCGCCAGCAGCTTCTTCTCATCTGGTGAAAGAGGTACGATTTCGTCCCCAGCATTGGCATAGTACCCGGAGCGCGAGATGACATTTGTATCGGGTCGGCGCACTTCCACTCTTACTTTGCGGAAGCTGCCGTCAAAGTTGGAGTCGGTGCTGTAGTATGACAGCGTGTAACGGGAGCGGATTTCCACGTCTATTCGATCCAGGCCTTTGGCAAGGTCATTGCTGCCTTTTATGAACTCGCCGCCGGTATCGCCCGATACGCGGTACAGGATGTCGTATTCGCGACTTAACCCTTCGTGCCGCACATTATCAAACACGTTCTCGCCGCCTACCGCCCTCATCCGGGTCTCGGTACTGTTTGTTGCGGAGACGCCGGCTAGTGCCGCGGCAGGGACGGGCGAGGTAGACAGAGGAGCACTTGTCCTCAGCCCGGCCGAGTCTATGATGTAGATTGCGACGTTCGCTCGGTTGGCTATGTCGATGACGCTTTGCACTTGCCAGTCGAGAATCTCAGGCGCAACAAACCCTTGCGAGAAAAGCACCAACGTCTTCTTACCCGGTATGGCGCGCTGCGCCTCGCAGATGGCCGCGAGCGCAGCCAGGACCGGTCGGGCCTGTTGTGCGCTCAACTGAGCCCTGAGCTTGATAAACTGCTCGAGGGCTCGCGCAGCAATCATTGCCTGGGCGGCCGCCGGGCCCATGGCGGCAGCTGCGGCAGATTGCGGCAGATTCCCGGGCCCTACACTGTCTGCCCTCGCTCGCTCTATATCTTGCGTGACTTGACTGCGTTCCAGATTCTTATTCGAGCCGGCCAGAAGATAGGCATTGTCTACCGCTGCGATGAGTTTCGCCTTGTCATTGGTGAATGGCTGCAACAGCTGCAAATCGGTCGACACACCGAACACCGCAACCGCGTCGGTGTCGGTAAGCCGCTCCCGAATGTACTTGAGCGTCCCTTCCCGCACTTGCTTCAGATTCGTCACGTCTGTCGTCGCCCCATCCAACACGAGCGAGAGAATGTTCGTTGGCCTCCCGCTCGATTTGACGGTTGACGCCGCCTCAGCAGCCTTTGGCTGATCTGTTCCGCTGGCGGCGACAAGAGGCGGATCAAAGAACTCGATCCTCTGCTCCGCTCCGCCTTCAAGTATGGTGAACTCCTGAGCCTTCAGATCCGTGAGGTACTTTCCCTTCTTGTCCTTCACCATCACGTCCATGGTCACCAGATGCGTTTTGAGTCTGACTACGTCATCCTGGCCCTTTTGAGTGCCCTTACTCTCCTGCGACTGAGCCTGCGTCACGTGAAAGTAGACGGCGACGACTACAAATACGCTCATTAGCACGCGATGAAGTAAGTGCACCGTGCTCTGGCTGGAAAAGACTCCAAGAACTGTCACTCTTCACCTCCCGAAGCTCGAGGGATTATCTGAAGCGCCAAGGGCGGCGTCTTCCATCTCATTCGTCTCTGCGAAGCTAGGCTCGCCCATCCGTTTATCGAGGACGAAGCGGCGGCGGCGTCAACATGTCGGCGTCCTTCGACTTCACACCGCTGCCCTTCAACTTCTCAACAATCTGCATCTCTTCCTGCGCCCGGTGCGGATCGCCAAGCCGTGTGTACAGCAGAGCGAGATTATAGTGCGCCTTTGAATCGTCCGGATTCAATTTCACTCCTGTTTCAATCTCCTGCTGAGCGCGCGAATAGTTCTTCATCTTCAGATAGGTCGAACCAAGAGCGATGTGCGCGTGTCCAAACGGAGGCGAGAGCTGGATTGCCTTTTCGAACAGGCCTACGGCACGTTCATCATCACCCTGTTCCTGCGCGATCAAGCCCAGGTAGTAAAAGGTTTCCGGAGTGGCACTCCCATTCCGGATGCTCTTCTCGAGCCAGGTGCGGGCCTCAGGATATTTCTTTTGTTTGAGCAGGCTGTAGCCGAGATACATCTGCGCCCGGGCATCATCCGCTCGCAGCTTGAGAGACTGCCGAAAGGCCTGCTCAGCCTCCTGCAGGTCGGGTTTCTCCAGCCAGGTGACGCCTAAAACAAAATGGTAAGACGGCTCGTCACCCCTCAGTTCGATGGCGCGTTTGAGCGCAAGGATCGCCTCGCCTGCCAACTCTGAACTGAGTGCCACCTGAGCAAACTTGAATAGCAGGTCGGCCGAGTCCGCGATTACCCCCTTGGCGCGGCTGAGATAGCGTACTGCCTCGCTCGAATTTCCCCTGGAATGAGCAACCATAGCCAGACCCAGGATCGCATCGGCATTATTGCCTTGATCGCCGAGCGCCAGGAGATAACTTCTCTCCGCGCTATCGACATCTCCCTTCTTCAGCAGCGCATCTCCGAGCACAGCCAGCAAGGGAGCTGATCCCGGTCCGTATTGCTTTGCCCGCTCGACGACGCTGATGCACTCGTCATAGCGGCCTTGAGAGAGCAACAACCAGGCCAGCCTGTAGCTGGCATCCGCATTGTCAGGGCTAAGAAGGAGTACTTCCTTTAGCTGCAAAGCGCTCTTCTCCGGCGCGCCTTTAAGCAGATAAAGGTAGGCCAGATTCATGCGGGCCCCTACGAGACGGCTGTCAATGCCGATCGCGC
>DASYSA010000333.1:0-15336 GCA_036003885.1 Blastocatellia bacterium
GAGGGCCTTCCTCAGATCTGATATGTTGCGAGTTAGAGTTCCTTCTTCCACATAAGTGTCGGGCCATAGCCTCGACATCAGATCGTCTTTTGTGACCAGATGCCCATTGTTCTCCACCAGCGCGATGAGAGTGTCAAACACTTTTGGCGCAAGCTGGACAGCCTGTCCATCGCGCAGCAGGAGGCGCTCAATTCCATCCAGGCGAAATGGCCCGAACTCATATGATTGCGATCCCTGTTTGCCGGTCATCATAGGACTTCCTGAGAGAAACACAAGAGAGCGAAAAGATCTTCCGCGTGCCGCCGAACCGAGGTCTCACACGGATTATTCCGGCTGGAAATGCACGCGGAGGAGCAACATCTTCCGATCTGGTCATCGAACCCGATCGCCTCAACGTTGCGGCACGTACCCGTGACTCACCTGTAAACCGTGCAAGGTCGTCGGACAATCTTTATGACGACCTTCCGAGTCACGGGCGCCTGAACGGCGGACAGCCAGAAGCTGTCTTGCGACAATCTGGCGCTGCACTCACCCAAACTCGCGCTGGTAGTCGTCCCAGCGTCTCTTCATCTCGGCCATGAATTGAATGAACGCCCTGTCTTTGCGGATCGAGTCGAGAAACGAGTCGCGCGCAAATAGCGGGTAGCAAGGGAAGCCTTCTTTGACCGTCACGCGCAGCCACTTCATAGCTTCTTCGCTCTTTCCTCCCAGCGCATAGACGCGGGCGATGTTGTAAGTGAGGTGATGATATCCACGGTTTTTTCGTGTCTTCTCCAGGATCGCAGGGATCGCGGCTTCAGCGTCACCGTGTTTCCCCCGTAAGGCGAGCCATAGTGCCCGATTGCCGTGTGGAAAACCAGAGTTGCGATCCCTTTGATACGCCTGGTCTACGAGGGGCTCGGCCTCATTCACCATCCTCTTTTCCAGGTAATATCTGAGATCGGTACTGTGATTGAATCGCTTGCTTGCCTCTAAAGCTTCATCGGGTCTTGCCGATAGAAGGAATTCACTGATATAGCCACTTTTGATCGCGTCGTTATTTGGATCCACAGTCAGTGCGATCTCCATTTCGTTGATGGCTTGCCTTTCAAGGCCGATGTGGGAATAGAGGTCCGCTAGTTCAGTGTGGCCTGCGCCAGGGTCAAGCTGTTGTGCCAAACGCAGCTCACGGATTGCGGTCTCGACCTGCCACCCTTCGTACTGGCTGAACTCAACGAAATAACGCGCAACGTGCACTTGGGCGAGTTGTGGATCGAGCCTTTCCGCAACGCCCAGTTCCTGTTTGGCTTGTTCGAGCAGCCCGGGATTATCTTCCAGAAACACGGCTGTCCGTGCGTAGGCATATCCAAGCTGAGCATGAGCCAGGGCATAGTTCGGATCCAGATCAATCGCTTTCTTGAACAGATCAACCGCGAGGTCGGACTCTGGCCGAGTCTTAAGGTCAGGACCAATATTACTGAAGTGATACATACCCTTCGCGTAATAGCTGTAGGCTTCCGGGTTCGAGGTTTGTCGTTTGGTGAGCCGAGCCTGCTCCGCCGGGCTGAGCTTGAGCCGCAGGCGCTGAGCAACCTGCTGTGACACTTGATCCTGAATAGCGAAGATGTCGGTGAAGCGATCATCAAACTTCTCGGCCCACAACGACGCGCCACCTTCGACTCTGAGCAGATTAACGCTCACCCGTAACTGGTCGCCCACATGCATGAACGTCCCGTCAAGCACAGCATCCACTTTCAACTCACGTGCCGCTGCGAGCGCGTCCATTTCGCCCCCGACGTATTTGCGCACCGCGCTGGTCGGGCGCACCGTCAACCCCTCACTCTGGCTAACCCTGGTGATGATGTCGGTAGCGATGCCCAGACCCAGGTAATCCTCCTTCGCTTCCTCATTGAGTGATCTGAACGGCAGCACCGCGAGTGATTGGATCTGCCCAACTACCGCAGGCGGCGAGGGCGTCGCAGACCTTCCAAAGTAGTGATACGCGATGACAACACCGGCTACGGATACGATGACGGCAGCCGCGATGGCAAATTTAAGCGGCCGCGCAGTACGCTTCAGAGCAGCCTGCTGACTTGAGACCGCAGCAGTCTCTGCCGCCGTGTCTTGAGTTTCCGCTTCTTCGACAGCTAGTCTACTCCATTGCGGGCCTTTTACAGCCGGCCGGCCCTCCCACGTTGGGATCTCGGCGTCATCGTGCTGTTCTGTGATGATTCGCGTCCGCGTGTGTTTTTCGACGACCAAGGGCGCGGTCTCTTCACTCAATTGCCTCAACGGCGCAACGAATCGGTAGCCGTGCCTTGGCACGGTCTCGATGTAGCGCTCTCCGCCTGCCGCTTCTCCGAGAGTCTTCCTCAGGTCAGATATGTTTCGGGTTAAGGTGCCCTCTTCGACAAACGTGTCGGGCCACAACTTAGACATCAGATCGTCTTTGGTGACCAGGCGACCGGCGTTTTCCACGAGTACGACCAGCGTGTCGAATACCTTGGGCGCAACCGGCACGGTCTCTCCGTCCCGCCACAGAAGGCGTTCCGCTGCATTCAGGCAGAATGGCCCGAACTCGTATGTCTTGTCTTTCTTTTTGTTTACTGCCGTCAAAACGAAGCCCTCATAAAACACTCGGAAAAAACTCAGGCGTGAGTAAGGACTCCTGAACCGCTACTTGTTAGAGTCCGCCCCGGGCGAAGCAGGTGAGAGCGGCGGAAGCGAACAGCGCGCCGCCATTCTAACCTCAGGCCTCCAGAATGGGCAATATCAGGCAGCGTGATTGGCCGGTTGTCGGGTCGAGGGTCAGGGGTCGTTGTTATCTGACCGGTCCTCTCGTCTGGTCAGTTCACCGATGGGGATTTGTATGAAAAGAATGAGAACAGAGGTCACGATAGAGACCGATGAGATATGGATTATCAGGCGTCGGGGCAGTGGTTTTCAGACGTGGTGCCCCGTGTGCGACAGACAGACGACGATGGTCACGCCTGATGAGGCCGCCCTTCTGACAGAACTGGACGGGGCTGACATTTATCAGCAAGTGGAATCCGGTTTGATTCACTGCGCGAAGATGCCTGGAGGCATTCTGCTCGTTTGCTCCAATTCGATTATGGAACTGAGTCCTGATGCAAGCACGAACTATTACGGAAGGTAAGAGGATACGAAGGGTAAAGAGATGAGGAAGAAATCCATTGCGCTTACGTTATTGCTGGGAATTGGATTGGGTCTCACCTCTCTTGCGAACATGGTTGGACGGCCTTCCGCAACTGCCGCGACTCTATACGCGCCTTCACAGGCAACCCCTACTCTCTCCATCAATGACGTATCAATCACGGAAGGTAACACGGGCACGAGCAATATGGTTTTTACTGTGACACTGACCGCGTCCGGCGCCCGGCCAACGATCGGCGTCGCCTATGACACAGCAAATGGCCCTCCGCCGTCAGGAGCCACTGGAAATCCTGACATAATGCTCAACCCATCGGGAATTCAATATCACCGTCACCGATGGGCCAGCGCGCGAATTGCCAGGCCAGGGCGCCGTTCAGACCGTCAAGCAGACCGGAATGATGATGACGCCGATTGGACTGCTCTTGTTTTGCGGATACGTCATGAGACGACGCGCAAGAGCCCAAGGGCAGCGTTGAAGCGCTGATCGCGCCGGCAATTGCGCCGCGCTCGCCGTGTTGCTCAGTGATCAAGAAGGATCGCCTCTCTCTTTGTGGGCGTCCGTCGCCGCACTGGATTCAAGGAAGGTTCATACCACGAGGTATTAAATGAAAAGGATCATCGCCCGCAATTTGACCCACGGGAAACGGCTCTGCATCTTGGCGGCAACCATCGCCCTTTTCTTGTTTATCTTACCGGCAACAACGTCCGCGCACATTACCACGCTCATTCCGACCTCCGCCGCTGCCGGCAGTCCTGATTTCACTCTAGTGATTCAAGGTGAAGATCTGGACCGTTCTGATCGGGTGTTGTGGAATGGCACAGCCCTTACGACGACCTTTGACAGTGAGACACAAGTCCATACGCTGATTCCAGCCAACCTGATTGCCAACACCGGCAGTGTGAATGTTACGCTCGCAGGGTTTCCCGGGATTCTGATCTTCACAATCATTCCGGCCACGAGTTGTACGTCATCAGTCTCCCCGGAGAAGATGTACTTCCACTACACGGAACAGATCGCAATCTTCGACATTACAGCGCCGGCAGGATGTCCCTGGGAGGTGACCTCGACTCCCACATGGATGCACGTCCGGTCCGGGTACCCACGAAACGGCGTCGGCCCCGGATCAACCAGGTTCGACGTCGATGAAAACAATTACTCGTTCCGTGTGGGAGTATTAGGCATAGCAGGAAAAGCCGTAGTGGTTTGGCAGGGCACAATGGCCGACGCCAACTGCCTGTTGGTGTTCTGTATCGCCCAGCCTCTACGCTGTCGTTCGAGTTCGCAGCCTGGCGGCGCGCTCGCCGTATTGCGAGCCTTTCGCGACGGAGTATTGACCAGGTCTCCTCGCGGCCAACGCTATACGAGTCTCTATTATCGGTTCACAACTGAGGCCGTGGGTATCGCCATGGTCAACCCTTCGCTCATCCTCCGGTCGCGAGAGATCTTTGAGCGTTACAAGTCAACCATCGAAGCAATGCTCGGAGGCGAGAAAGTGACACTGAGTCGAGGCGACATCCAGGAGATTGAGACTTTGCTCGATGCGTTCGCTCAAAAAGGCAGCCCCGAATTCCAGGAGTCGGTCAAAGGTCTGAGCGACGATCTGTACGACCCACAGGTACACAGCGAATTCAACATCAGTGTTATTGAAGGGCCAAAGCGCGAAATGCCCGCACAAGCCAACCTTGAGTGTATCAAGCAGCCGACCATCATGATTGCTCCGCTTGGATTGCTTCTGTTTTGTATTTACTCGGCAAGGCTTCTCCGCAAGAAAGCCGAAGTTGTGCTGAACCGGCTGATCTCAGGAGGTAAGAAAATGGAAAGAATCATCGCACCACCAGGATCGCGACTCGTTGAAGGTCTGGCACGCGGGAAACGACCTTGCCTTCTCGTGGTCAGCTTGACGATCTTCTTCTTTATCTCACCGGCGCCGACGTTCGCGCACATTAACGCGCTTATTCCGAGCTCGACCGCTGCGGGCGGTCCGGACTTCACTCTAACAATTCAAGGCGTTGACATATTGCCCACTGAGCGGATCTTGTGGAATGGCTCTCCTCTTACGACCACATGGATAAACAGCGGTGAACTCAGGGCAATGATCCCGGCTCACCTGATAATCAGCCCGGGCACTGCCACTGTGACACTCGAAGGGTCCAATAGCCTGATCTTCACCATCACTCCGCCTACGAGTTGTCGCTATTTCATCGGGATAGGCAACCGCCGATTGATTGGACAGACGTTCTCCGCCGATGGCGGGACCGGCACCGTGCAAATAACGACCGAGCCGACCTGCGCCTGGGCTGCTGAAATAACAAGCGGAGATTCATTCGTATCCCTCACATCGGCTCATAGCGTCGGGGGCAGCGAACTGCTGAGCCCCTTAATAGCGACCGGGTCAGGTCCGGGCTCCGTCGGCTATTCCGTAAGGCCGAGTTCCAGAGCTGACCGCCGCTCAGCGGTCATCCGACTCTACCGAAGGGATTTTGCGGCGCCGTTGGATGCCGAGCAGTTTACGGTGAACCAGGAGGGAACGCGATGTCCCGCCTCGGCTTATAGCATATCGCCCCTGGATAGGACCTTTCAGGATTACTCAGACACTGGTTCCATCCAGGTTACGGCGCCGCGCGATTGCTTGTGGACGGCAAGCAGCGAGCAACCCTGGATCACAGTCAGCGAGAGAACGATGATTGGAACAGGAAGTGGAACTGTCTCCTATGAGGTCAGTAGGAATGACGGGCTGTGGCGCTCGGGAACCGTTACCGTCGCCGGAAAGGAATTCTCCGTCTTCCAGATACCCTCGGATTGCCTTTTTCGGTTGATGTGCGCCTACTTCCCCCATAATTGTGATGGAGGCCCAACCGGCCCAACCGGCCCAATCACGGCATCGCTCCGCTTCCGTGATGAGGTGCTTGCTAAGACCCCCCACGGGCAAAGATATATCCGTCTTTACTACCAGTTCTCGAAGGAGGCCGTAGCAATGGTACTGCTGAATCCCGCGCTAATCCTGCGCTCACAAGAGATGCTACAGCGCTACAAACCCGTGCTTGACTCGATGATAAGAGGTGAACGGGTGACCCTCACCGTTGGTGATATCGCAGAGATTGAAGAGTTCTTAGGCTGCTTCGAAACAAAGGGCAGTCCAGAGTTGCGTGAGGCTATACGCGGGCTGACCGAAGAGTTGCGCGACCCACAGCTACAGGCGGAGTTCAACATCACCGTCACCGAGGGGCCCATGCGTGAATCCCCCCCGCAAGGCGCCGTTGGGCGATTTAAGCAGACCGGCATCATGATGGCGCCCCTCGGGCTGCTCCTGTTTTGCCTTTATCGGATAAGACCTCGGCGCAAGTACGCAGAGGCGGCGCTGAAACGACTGATCTCGATGGGAGTAGTGTTGTGCATGGTCAGTGGTCACGGAGCAATAGTCAGCGGTCAGACAAAAAACAGTGGTCAGCGGTCGGTGGTCAGCGGTCAGTTGAAGCTCAACAGGGAGAGACTGCCGTTTACTTTTGAAGCCAATCAAGGCCAAACCGATCCCCAGGTGAAGTTCATCTCACGCCGCAACGGCTACAACCTCTTTCTTACCCAGACCGAAGCCATAATGGCGTTGAGAGCGCAGGGTGTCGATCATCAGCCAACAACCACAGACGCTCTGCAAATGAAACTGATCGGCGCAAATCCTCTGGCGCACATTGAAGGGCTTGATAAGACGCCCGCTGTATCCAATTACTTCGGCGGCAGAGACTCCGCAACCTGGCAAGCGAACGTTCCCAGTTACACAAAGATCAGGTACAGCCAGATCTACCCCGGCGTCGATATGATCTACTACGGCAACCGCCGCAATCTCGAGTATGACTTAATAGTGGCTCCAGGAGCCGATCCTGCCCAGATCAGAGTCGCCTTCGAAGGCGCTCAGAAGATCGAACTCGACGCAGGCGGCGACCTCGTCCTGCACACACACGAAGGCGAGGTTCGGCAACGCAAGCCCGTCGCTTATCAGGAGGCGAAGGACGCGCGCCAGGAAATCCCAAGCCGCTACGTTTTGATCCGCAATCCGAAATCCGAAATCGGCAATCCGATGGTTGGCTTTGAGGTGGGGCCGTATGACGCGTCCAGGCCGCTCGTCATCGATCCTGTGATGTCTTACTCGACCTACTTTGGCGGCGGCGGCAACGAAGAGGGCAACAGCATTGCGGTCGATTCAGCAGGTAGTGTCTACATCACCGGTTTCACCGATTCGATCAACTTCCCACTCGCAAGCGCATCCCAACCAACTCTGGGCGGCGGCCAGCAAGACGCCTTCGTTGTGAAACTGGACCCGTCCGGGACTCGGGTTATCTACTCCACATACCTCGGCGGCAACGGCCAGGACAACGGAACGAGTATCGCTGTTGATGCGGCAGGGAATGCCTACATCACTGGCTTCACAGATTCAACCAACTTCCCGGTAAGGAACGCATTGCAGGGTACGAAGAGAGGTGACTTCTCGGCATTCGTGGTAAAGCTAAACCCGACCGGGAGTATTCTCAATTCGACACTGTTTGGCGGGACTACGAGCGATTACGGAAGCAGCATAGCCGTAGACTCTGCGGGCAACATCTACGCCGCAGGCATTGCCACATCGTCAGATCTTCCACTGGCCAATGCACTACAAGCAACGAATGGCGGGCTCGTTGATATGTTCGCGGCCAAGATTGATCCGTCAGGCAGCAGGCTTATCTATTCCACATACCTGGGCGGAATCGGCATCGAAGGTGCCAGCAGCATCGCAGTTGACTCGGCGGGCAATCTCTACCTCACCGGATTGACATCCTCGCCAGACTTCCGAACGTTGAATGCCCTGCAACCAGTTCACGGGGGAGGCTTGTTCGATGCCTTCGTGACAAAGCTGAATCCTTCAGGCAGCCAGATCATCTACTCCACATTTCTGGGCGGCGGGGGTGAAGATCGCGCGTTTCGGATAGCAGTCGACTCCGCGGGGAATGCATACGTGACGGGGGATACGGACTCGACTAACTTTCCGCTGGCGAACGCCGCACAGTCATCGAGAGGCGGAAGCGCAGACGCATTCGTGGCCAAGCTGAACCCTTCGGGCAACCAGCTGGTTTATTCGACCTACATCGGCGGAAGCGGCATCGACGGCGGCACAGCTATCGCTGTGGACTCCGCAGGCGGCGCTTACGTGACCGGCTTTACGGCTTCAATCAATTTCCCCACGGCCAACGCGCTACAGCAGGTTTTCGGCGGTGCGTACGACGGATTCATAGCGAAGCTAAGCTCGTCCGGCTCGGCGCTCGAGTACTCTACCTATCTCGGCGGTAGTGGAGTTGACTCAGGCTTTGGCATTGCGACGGACGCTTCAGGGAGTGCTTACGTGATGGGGGTGACGGGTTCCGTGAACTTTCCCGTTGCTAACGCGTTCCAGGCGGCCAACGGCGGCGGCGCCGCTGATCTGTTTATCGCAAAGATCAAGTCCGGCCCAACCATAACCGGCGCCATGATCGACGGGAAGACACTATTCGTGTTCGGCGGCGGATTCGACAGCAAAGCCAAGATATTGATCGACGGTGAGGCGCAGAAAAGCGCCAACGACGATCAGAACCCCGCCGGCGCATTGGTCGGCAAGAAGGCAGGTAAGAAGATCAAGCGAGGCGAGACCGTCACGCTGCAAGTCAGAAACTCCGATGGGACACTCTCGAATGAGTTTAGATTCACGCGGTCATGAAGCGGCCAACGGCCCGGAATCGGCTCAATCATATACCGCTCTCTACTCACGCCCGAACGTGGCGAAGTCGTTGGCCACGCGCCAATGCCATATCTGTGAAAACCACAGGCTGGTGAGCTTCCACCATCGCCTGACCGCAGACCTCACGACGTCAATGAAGGAGGAATAACTATGTTTTGGGGAATCACGAGCTGCTTGTTCTGGTTGGGCGCTTCTGTTTCCCCGCCTTGCAACCGGTTGAGGAATTGAACACGAGCCCACAAGCTGCGCACTCGTTCGTCTCTGCGCCCGTGCAAGGCGGCGATAAAGGCCAAGCCCGATTGCGTTAAACGCACTTAGACCGACAACAGAAAGGAAGTCAGATCATGCCTAAAGAGTCCAATCATCGTTTGTTCTTCCGCTGCCTGCTGTGTTTTGTCGCGCTGCTGTGTTTTGTCGCGCCGCTTATTTTACTCATCGGCCGCACCTCTGGGCATACGCGATTCGTTCGTCAAGACCTATTGAACGGAGGAGAGGCTGACAAGGAGGATGCTGCCAAGGAACAATACGAGAGTCGGGCGTATCCGGCCACCCAAATCACCGTGGCACAGTTGCTTGGCGGCTTCATCGCGTTCGAATCCGTGCTGAAGCTCCCAGGAGGCAAGAAATCCAACTGGCAACTTGTGGGTCCCACCCAGCCCATAGTGCCCGCTATTAACACATTTGCCGGCCGGGAAACAATGTGGTCCGGCCGGGTCACTGCCATCGCCATCTCACCAAATTGTTCTCTCTCAGAGTGCAAAGTCTTCATAGGAGCCGCTGGGGGTGGCCTATGGGAGGCGGACAATGCTCTTGCACCTCAGTTGAACTGGCGGCCTTCGGGAAAAGGCATCCCTACGAATGCGATCGGAAGCATCGTATTCGATCCGACCGATCCGAGCGGCAAGACCATATACGTGGGAACCGGAGAAGGGAATCTTTCTCAGGATTCGCAGATCGGCGTCGGACTTTACAAGTCAACAGATTTCGGGAAGAGTTGGACACTCGTCGAAAGCACCTTTCCGATCGCGGCGGGGCGTAGCATTACCTCCGTCCTCATCGATCCCCGCGATTCGAAACACATCCTGATCGGAACGGACCCGGCTGTTCTCGGAGACTCTTCGGTGAGCGGCGGTTTCACGGCTGTTCCAGACCGACCGCCCCTGGGGGTATACGAATCTTTCGATCGCGGCCAGACCTGGTCGCCCCACATGCTTGGCATCGGGGCCTCCCAGATGGCATTCGATCCAAGAGACCCCGACACGCTGTATGTGGCTACGAGTATTTTCGGCATTTACCGCCGTTCCCGCCGCCTTGACTCCGACGATCTGTTCCACCGCGTGCTCGTCGTGACCACTCTCGACAGGGCCGGCTTGTCGATCACGGTGAAGGACAACAAGACGCGAATCTATGCCGCGTACGGTGGCGCCAATAGCGCATCTTCAGGAATCTTGAAGAGAGTGGATGACGCTGACGTCCCGACGGTTCAATTGTTGACTGCATGGACGACCCTTACGAGTTCGGTGAAGGGAACGCCCGGTTACACTTCAAACAGCTTTTGCACGAACCAGTGCTGGTATGACATCTTTGTGGCATCGCCTCCCGGACAGCCCGACACGGTTTGGCTCGGCGGATCGCTTTCACAGGACATTTTCAGTTCAAATCCTCCATCCAACTCGCGCACAGTTCTGCGGTCGACCGATGCCGGCGTGACCTTCACGGATCTGACGCAGGACGCGCAATCGCCTCCCGAAGAGATGCACGTCGATCAGCATGCGATTGCATTCGCGCCGTTCAATCCCGATGTCGCCTTTATCGGATCGGACGGAGGTGTGGTGCGGACGAGCGGCGAGTTCGTCGATGTGTCTGCGAGTTGCGTGGGGCGCGGGCTCTCCGGCCCCGATCTGATCAACTGCCAGAGATGGCTAAGCGCGATTCCTACTAGGATATGGAACCTGAATCGCGGCCTCGCCACGCTTCAATTCCAGAGTGTGTCCGTCAATCCCAACGATCCATTGAACGATATCATGGGGGGAACCCAGGATAATGGCACCTGGGTCTACAACGGGCGGGGAGCTGGTTCTTGGTTCGCAACAACCGGAGGAGACGGCGGACAGTCCGGGATCGACGCAGCAAATCCGAACATCCGCGCGCACATGTTTTATCGGCAATTCGGCGTCATCAACTTCCACGGCAACGACCCGCTAGGCTGGCTCTATTGGCACGACCCGCTGGCTACGGCGCTCGAGCCTGTGCCCTTCTATGCCGCCATGATCGCCGACCCGAAGGTAAGCGGCACGTGGTTTGTCGGTATGGCGCGCGTGTGGCGTACCCAGGACAACGGGGGCCCGCAGGATTTCCTGGAACGGTACTGCAATAGAATACCGGAACTTTCGGATCCCACCGTGGTTACTTGCGGCGATTGGGTGCCGCTCGGCTCCCTCCCGCTCACCGGAACCGCGTTCGGGACGACGAAAACCGGTGGGACCGTCGCGGCGATCCAGCGCGCATCGGGCGATAACGCGACGCTCTGGGCGGCCACCGCCAGAGGGCGCATGTTCATTTCCAAGAACGCCGATCAGCTCAATACCGGCGTGACGTTCCAGCGTCTGGATACGGCGGCTCAACCGAACCGCTTCGTCAGTGGCATCGCGATCGATCCAGCAAATCCGAATCGGGCCTTCGTCTGTTTCTCGGGCTACAATGGCAACACCCCGGCCGCTCTCGGTCACGTCTTCGAGGTTCTTTACAGCAACGGGAGCGCGACTTGGAAGGATCTCAGCTACAACTTGGGCGATCTGCCGATCACCGGCATCGCTTTCGATGACATCACGGGCGACCTGTTCGCAGCTAGCGACTTCGGCGTAGTGATGCTACCCGAGGGAACCGTGAACTGGCGGCCAGCGGCAGGAAGTCTGCCGCCGGCCGCAGTGTACGGACTCGCAATTCACTCGGGTGCCCGCGTTCTGTACGCCGCGACCCACGGTCGCGGAATTTGGAGACTGAACCTATCTAAGTAGTCGCGATCGAGCAGTCAAGGTGTGCGAGCTACGGCAGCAAACAGCGCGCGACACCTGATTACCACCACTGCTCCTTGGGGCAATGTTAGGAAGAGGAGAACAAGTGTGGCCACTGTGGAGACCGACGAGGTCGGCTGATCAGGCGTCCGGGTAGGATGGTCATGGGCTGGTGCGAGGAGCGTGGCCATCAGGTGCAAATGGTGGGCACGGATGAGGCGGCGATCCTGTGTCGGGTCAGTTCGCGTGCGATCTATCGAATGATAGAAGCCAACACGTGTCACTTCAAAGAAAGCACGGATGGGCTGCTGTTGCTCTGCGCCAGCTTACTTGAAATAGGGGGCAAGAGAAATGAACGCCGTCTTGCCTCCCGGCGATGGATGAAGACGAAAGCGGTCACCACTCCGCGTTGTTGCTGCCCCGATCTGGTGCGTTGATCGGCAAGTAGGCAGGCAAGAAGATCAGGCGAGGCCAGACGGACACGCTGGAAGTTAGAGACTCCGATGGAACGCTGTCGAATGAGTTTAGGTTTACCCGGCCATGAAACTGACAAATCTCGGGATCTCCTCAATCAAATAGCTATCGCTGCTAGAGCCCGAACATGGCGAAGCAGTTGGCCCGGCGCCACTGCCATCTCGGTGAGACCACAGGCCAGCGAGCTACCCAAACTCGAGACGAGGAGCCTCTTGATCCGGCCCGACTCTTCCGGCCTGAATCTTCGCCTTGAAGTAGTTTTCTCCCCGCATTGGTGCGCCCGCCATTCGTCTCAACATAGCGATCTGGCCCACGTGTGTGAGCGCGTCGGCAATCGGTCCCTGGAAAAGTTTCTCGGGTTGAAAGCCGAGGGGTTCGCCGGTGGCCAGATAGTCATCCAGTTTCCGCAATGACGAGTGGAATCGCTCGACGTCTTGCTCCCATGCGAGGGGCGCGCTCTCCTTCCAGGTGTGTTCCCCCTTCGCTAAACACAAAGCCCAACCGAGCAGGTCTCCAATATGAGCCAGGATCTCAGAAGCCGACCTGGACTCATCGCTCAACCTGTACGTCGCGAAGTCTGCGGGCACACCTCGTATCGCCTTCCCACCGCGATAAGCCAGAGTGGCCAACGTATGCCTCAAGAATTCCCTCTTCTCGTCTGTCTTAGAAGTCATGATTACTCCTGGTTTGAATCGGCATCCTCGTTGGCACAATCCCGTTGCGAGGGATCGCCCTCACCGGCCCAGCCCTATCTTCCGAAGGAGATCGTCGAAACGCGGGTCCGACCGGAGTCCGTCCAGCATTGGGTCAACTTTGACGTCGACGATTCGGCTCTTGCTCAGATTGTAAGCCTTCTCGAGCCACTCGAACGCTTTATCCTTGTCGTCGAGCTGGGCGAGAAGGGCGGCCATTATCAGATAAGGAGCATCATCAGGATCTATTGGCCCACTCAACTCGGTGACGACCTTTCGCGCCCGATCATCGTCGCCGGACCTCGAGTACAGGTATCCAAGAGACGCCTTCGTCAATGGGCGGTCCCCCGCAAGCGCCGCTGCCTTTTGAAGCGCCTCAGCTGCTTCGCCGTACATGGATTTCTGCGTGTAGACCAGGCCGAGGCGCCAGAATACCTGAAACGTGACGCTATCGATCTCAAGGGGCGTCTTGCGGAACTGTTCAATTGCCTCATCGTACCTGCGGGCGAAGTAAAAGGTCCATCCGAGGCGGAGGTTGAATCGGGGAGAGAATGGATCGACCTCCTGAGCCCATCTCAACTCCGATATGGCCTCGTCGTGGCGACCCATCGATGATAAGTTTTGCGCATACCAGAAGTGAGCTTCGGAGTAATTCGGGCTGAGTTCGACAGCGCGCTTGAACTCCTGTTCGGCGCCGGCCCAGTCCCAGTCACAGAACGTCAGGGCCCGTCCGAGCGCAGTGTGGGCTTCGGCCAGAGTGTTATCCAGCTCCAAAGCCCTGGTCGCCTCCGCTTTCGCTTTTTGCATTTTGTTGATCGTGGCCGGAGGATAGGATAGCTGGAGCTGAGAGTAGGCAAGAGCGGAGCGCGCCAGGGCGTAGTTCGGATCTAGTGTTATCGCTCGTTCGAGGCACTCGATGCCCTGCGAAACCTCTTTCCAGGTTTTCTGGCCACACAGATATCGACCTCTAAGGTAGAGCTGAAAGGCTTCAACGCTGTCAGTGTGTTGCCTCGCTAACAGAATCTTGTCCTGGTCGGTCAGATCCAACCCAAGGGCTCGCGCCACCCGCTCCGGCATGGTGCTCTGAACCGTTGGTGCGCCGTGAAACTCCTCGGAGTTCTTGACTTCGAATATGCGCGAGCCGTCCTGCACCCTTATCAGTTGGGCCGTTATTCGGAGGCTTCCTCCTACCCTTCTAATGCTGCCTTCGAGCACCGCGTCCGCACGAAGAGCGCGACCGGCCTCGACCGGATCCTGACCTGGCTTTCCGTACTTGATCGAAGCAGAGATCGGTCTGACCGTGATCTCTTTCAGCCTGGTTAGGGCTGCGATCGTTTCGTCAGCGATTGCCGCTCCCAGGTATTCATCATCAGATTCGGTACTGATGGTCTTGAACGGAAGCACGGCAACAGACTGTGCTTTGATGGGCCGGCTTGAGTTGTTCGAGGCCCAGAAGTATGCGAACGTTGCCGTGATCCCAAGCAGCAGAATCCAGGTTGCAATTGCCTGCATGCTGGGCCGAACGCCAAATTCTTTCTCTAGAGCCCGATCCGGCAAGACCGGTAATGCAGGCACGCGGTCCATTTCCCGCTCGATCATCGGCTGCGAAGCACCTGGCCCTCCGCTATCAGTATGCGTCTGAACAGGCGCCGATTCAGTAGACTCGAGACATTCCCCATTTCCTTCCGCGTTCCCATTCCGGAGCTGTCTCACGTCGGCCACGAATCGATAGCCGCGTTTAGGGGCGGTCTTAATATATAGGTTTCTGTTGCCGTCATCGCCCAGCGCCTTCCGCAGGGCGAAGATGTTCACGGAAAGGTTGCCCTCTTCGACAAAGCTATCGGGCCAGACCTTTTGCATCAACTCATCTTTTTGAACTATTTCGCCGCCGGCTTCAACGAGCACCAGGAGGATGTCGAAGACCTTAGGAGGAAGCGACACAATCTCGCCTCCGCGGAACAGTTCCCCCCTGCCCGGGTCAAGACGGAAAGGGCCGAATTCGTAGAAGTGCTTCGTTTCCCTGTTAAGACCTGCCATAAGACATCATTAAGAAAAATTAAGGGCTTCTTAAGGACTTCCAGTCCTGCCTCAGGTATTGTGCGAGCGGCTTCTAAGTGTTCGGTATCCGCAAGAAAGAGCACCCTCGGTGGTCGGAAGCCGTTGGGACCCGGTTATCTTCCAGCAGGGTCGAAGGCATAGCAAGTGTCGAAAAGAGAGAGCCACCGCGTCGAGCGTCGCCCTCTGCACTCTTCTCTCTCAAAG
>DASYSA010000334.1:0-9014 GCA_036003885.1 Blastocatellia bacterium
CCTTCGGGCTCCTTTCGTAGCCCCGTACAACTTTGCATTGAGATAATGTGTAACCAATGTCATGGCACTTCTGGGTGTAACCGATGTCGTGGCACTTGAGATCTAGGATCTAGGATCTATGATTTAGGATAATTTAGGATCTAGGATCTAGATCGAGGATTCAGGATCGAGGATGTAGGATTTGTGTAGCGTTTCGAGCGCGGCATAGCGCTTTTTTGCTGATTTCGAAGGCTCCGATACGGAATTTCGAAGATCGAAATTGAAATCGTTTAGGCTCGTAATCACGCTCATTTCTTTGAACCACAGTGACTTAGGGCGCTAACGCAAACTTTTAACCGGACACTACTGTATGTCCTAAATCCCAGATCCTAAATCCTGGATCCTGGATCCTGTCTTATTTAACGGAGAGTTAAGCTACAGGTCACACATTCATAACCTGTTGGAGTTAGTATGATGCCGAGGCGGGAATCGTAGTTTGAAGTAAGGATTTGCTATGCCAGTAGAGGAAGAGAAAGCGCAACTCCGCGAACTAGAGCTTGAGCTTCGGGTGTCCCAGGAGGCCGAGCGCGCAAAGCGGGCACTTCATGAATATCGCGAAGCCAGCAGGCCAAACTTCGGGCGCACCTCTCGCGCCAGCGAGGCGATGAAGCGGAGAGTCGAGCGAGCCGTCGCCCGCTACATCCAATCGCTCAAGGATCTAACTCTGTTGCGCGAGCAGACCAGGCCCCTGAAATAGATTTCGCAAATCGAACCGTCCCTCGCCCTCACCCTTCTGCCGATAATTCACAAAGATTTAACGAGCACGCAACGCCCAACTAATGAATCACCTTTAACCTGTATTCTATGGCGGTCTACGATCGCTTAGTCGGCAGGACGGAGTTGAGATGTGTCCAGAAAGTTGAGAAGGGCAATAGTCACCCTGGAGCAAGAGACTACAATTCGCGTTCACATAGTCAGAAGATTGCTGAGTGAATACCGCGAAGTCATTCTGAGCGGAGCGAACCAGGATCTTCCTGATCAGATTAGAAAGCAACGAGAGATGGACCGCGTAATCGCCGAGTACGTCAAACTTCAAAAGAAGCTCAAACGGCTTCGTCGAAGGGAATAGGATCGAGAAGCTCGAGCGTGACCGTGGACCGGACGAGGTAGAAGATGAGCGAGAGGGGATCTCAAGTTAGTAGATATCTCGCGGACCTGGAGATGGTTCACGGCGCCTTCGAGGATCTGAGCGGTCCCGAGAAATCGACCCAACGGCTGCACGAAATAAACATCCTCGCCAAAAAGCTCGAGATGAAGCTTGCGGCAGCAAGACTGGCGCAGGCCGAGTATTGCTTTGAGGCATTGAGCGCTCGCCGCGATTTCCTTGAAGCGCGTTGCGAGCAAGGGCGAGCTAGCCTTAGGGAGCGCGACGCGTTGGATTGGGCGTATCAAGCGCTGCCGCTCAACGAGTTGACGGTCGAAGAATTGGCGGCTGAACTGGACAAGCACAGACGCGAGCTGGATTCGATGATCAAGACGGCCCTCCAGGCGGCATAAGAGCGCGACGCGACGGTCCGCTGCCTTCGGTTGTACCTTATCGGGCGTTCAAAAAAGCGACGGGTTCCCCGTAGTCTGCTAGGTGAAGTCCAGAGCCTGAACTGCTTCATGGATTGCGCTCTTTTCAGCGAGTTTTTCCTCTTCCCGCCTGGTCTTTTTCTCTGAGTCCTTCTCGACCTTGATCCTGAGATCCTCAGCGAACTTCTGATTTGCCGTATCAACGTCGGCTCGCAGGTTTGGGAAATGTAGATGCAGATCGCTCAGTGGACACTCGATGCTCAACTCGTTCTTCCTGCAGTAGGCCTCTGGTTTCGGCTTCGATGCGAGCTTTCGACGTAGTCCCCAGATATCCTCGAATATGTCCTGCCAATGGCGAGGCGCTTTTGCGGAGAGTGAGAATGGAATCACGTACATTCCTTTGCGGCCGGAACTTCGCCGCACCTTCTCTTCATCGCATCCCGTAATCTTAATCGGCACAAATTCAGACTCTTTCATGTTTCATCCCCCGACGAGCCAGGGCACAAACGCTCCGGCCCGTTCTTTTAAACTTTCTGGCTGACAGTCAGCGGCCAGCGATCGGAAATGCCAGAGGAGGCTCTTAAGCGGTCCCAATTCTTGCAACCGAGGGGAAAGCCACACGCGAAAGGCCCTTCAAGCGCCCACTTCAGCTTAACCGCCGCATTTTACGCGCTAAATGTGAATGAATTGTAACCCCATTATGAACATTGTGTTAACACGCATCCGCGTGCAATCTATCCTCGTTGCCTTACCCATGAGTGCGGTATATATTACGATGAACTCATTCGGGAGCATGTTCAGATCCTGGACTTGAGACGAATCGCAATTCTCTCAGATTTCAGTCCGCCTTCACAGCTAATTCACACGCGGCCCTTAATCTGTCCTTGTCCCGTCCAACCCGTTCGATCCAGATGTGGTTGAGAGTGTCGTTCCAGTAACGACGCGCCACACCACCGGGACCGCCAGGGCCGAGAACGGGGGTTCGGAAGACCCTGGCGCTTCCGGTGGTCCCTCTTTCTGGAGAAGCAGTCCGCGAATGACGCGAATATTCGCTAAGGACTGAACCTCCTGTTCTTGTTTGAGTCGTGCATAGTCTTCGAGACCAGGCGTGATAATCAAGCTCTTATCTCCGGTCTTGTTTGATTCGCGACTATTCGCGAGATTAGCGGATGGCACTCCCTCAACCCACCAGCCTGAACTGGCCGGCAACTGGATAGTGATCTGAGAACCTGAACTCCCGCAGCACCTCGTACGACTGAACCTCCCAGTGATCGCTGTGAAGAATGTAGTCGAGGGTACGGTTCGGCAGGCCCGTCGGATAGGTGTAGAAGCCTTCCGCGTCATCGTGAGCCTGCATTCGCAATCCCGCTTCCAGAAGGATCTGAAAAGACCTGTCGTTCTTATAGCTGTTGACGTCGCGCTCGCCCGCCGGGAAGCCAGTCTCGCGGCATCCTGGCGGAACGGTGTTGAAGTCTCCCAGAAACAGGATCGGCACATCTCCAAGTTTCGCGATCTCGCGCGCAATGCACATTGCCTGTCTCGCCCTGTCCGCCGGGTTGTAAGGGTGCAAGTGCGTGTTGCCGATCCAGATCACGCGCTCCCCGAACTTGAAGGGCGCCAGGGTGAATCCACAGGCGGCAAGGAAGTATATCTTGCAAGGCAACCGGAAGTGTCTTTCGCTCAGGGGCTCACTCACGGGTTCAAGCTGACTCAGCAACAGGTTTTCATATTTGAAGCCGGCAAACCCGACCCTGTTCGAAATGAACGACCCGAATCCCCCTATCACTCGATAGTGGTCTCTCTGGCGATACTTTCCCAGTATTCTGTCTCCAAATCCGAGGACGCCGTCGAATACCTCCTGCAAGGCCACGAGGTCGAACCGGGCCCGATTCCGATTCAGCCATTCTGCAATGTAGTAGGTGTAGGCCCGGGTCTCGTTCAACAACTCGATTCGCTCGGCTTCTTCCGCTGACGCGTTTGATAAGAGATACGGAAGCTTTGGGCCTTGCCCACGATGTGTGTTGATAGTGGCACAACTCAGAACGAGATCGCTCATTACGGACGCCCCCAGGTGAAGGGCGGTTCGGCCGAGATGGCTGTTGGTCCGCTATCGCGATCACGACGACGTCGTGAGGGTAGCATCACCGTCCCTCGTCCAAGTCTGGCCCAATGGTTCCGCCAGTTCACCTCGCTGGAGAAAAAAGGCACGAACTGTGAGCAGAACTGCAAGAGATCTTGAAGAGGCGTCAGCAGTGTTCCGGGCCACATCAACTCCGCTCGAACCGCTCGAGCCAGAATGCCGGCATGAAGGCAGCGAATCAACGCCACTCCAAGAGTGAACGCCGACACCGACACCATCGACTGAGGCGCCAGAAAAATGGAGAGCCCTGATGCCAGGAGCGACAAAGGCAATGGGTTCGATAGAAACTCTGCCGTGTAAAGGGCCCGGGAAAAGGCGTATCGAATCTTACCCCATCTAAGCTGACGGCCGAGAGCCTGGCTCAGTGAGTGATTAATGATGACATTGCGCACGACGACCGGCGACAGGCACCAGCGATAGCCCGCGTCTCTCACCGCCAGCCCAATCGCCTGGTCCTCAGCCAGAAGAGTTGCAAAAGCTTCGAAGCCTCCTATTCGATCCGCGACCTGTCGTGTAATCGCCATCGACTTACCCATGACACAGGTAGCTCCGGCGACCCTCGCGAGTATGGTGCCCGGAACCACGAACGTCAGGAGGTACAGACTTTCGAGAGCGGACCCGAGAGAGGAGGCGCCCTCGCCGATAAATACATTCGACACACACCCCACCGACGGATCGTCGAAGAGGGACACGGTCTGGCCTATGTCGTTCGGAGAGACTCTTACGTTTGCATCGGATATGAAGAAGATCTCGCCGCGGGCGACTCTCGAGGCAGCTATCAGCCTCTCTATCTTCGGATTCACAACCAACCCTGGAGTGATCCCTCCCACGACGACGACGAAGGGAGACTTCGGGAATCGCTGAGTTACCACCCTGACAACTTCGAGAGCCGGGTCCCACCGATCTGCGACCGAGAGGATCACTTCATACGAGACTCCCCGGAGCTCCGCAAAGGACGTCAGATTCTCTTCGAGACCGTCTTCAAGCCCGCTCAGTGGCTTCAATATCGAGACTCGAGGGGTTAGGTCTGCTTCGGCAACCGGGCCCGGCTCCTTGCGCGCTTGCAGTGCGCGACGTCGAAAGAAATGGCAAGTGAACAGCACCTGCGCGGTAGTCAGCAATACACCGACTGAAGCAAGCAACAGCAGCGAGTACACGACAGTCATAGATACCACCTCTTCTCTTAATGGCTATTCGAATGAGGGCAACGTGGGTCCGGAAGGTTGGGGGCGACCTCAGAACCTTGTGGGCGGCCCATCAGGTCCTGCAATCAAGGGGGAAAGACTCGCTCACACTGCCGCCTTCGAAGCTGGATTTTAGCAAGCAGCTGTTAAGCCAGTTCAAACTGCGCGTAAACTCTTTCCTAAATGTGGGGTCAGGCCCTCGATTCCTCGATTTGAAGGTCACAGGAGAATCTGAGGAAGGATCAGATGGAGATAAAACCTACCCTGGGTACGCAGGCTTCCAGCCTGCTTGCATCGGAGTTGTGATCTTGGCCGAGTACCCCAAACAAGCGCTTTTCGAGATTGGGTTTTGTAGCGGGGGATAGGAGACCCTACATCCCCCGCATCCACGGAGCCCTGGCTCCGGGACCCTGCGTTTATTCTGCCCCAGGCATGTGAACCGGGAATGTCCGAAAGCTTAACTCTTGCTTAAGACAGCGATGCGCCTACGGGAATTGAGGCTTACTTCCTTTCCACACAACCGGGTACCGCGCGCAGGGAGTGTTTATCGAGTCCGTGATTCCGCTCGGGTAGCAGTCGGGCTTCGAGTAGATGCCATACGGATCGAAGAAGTACCATTTCTTGTCGGCTGGATCGCGATGCGCAAAGAAGACGTGAAGGTGCGTGTTGACTCCGCCATTCGGATCACGCCCTCCTCCAGGCCCGGTCTGGCCGGCCCACGCGAGTACCTGGCCCGCCGATATCTGTTTGCCCAGCAGCGAGGTGTCGATCTTCTCGTTCGCGCCCCAGTTGGCCGATTTCAAGTTGCGCTTGCTCTTGTCTTGCGTGCAGCCGCTTGCGTTCAAGTACGACTTGTAGGCCACAAGGTTTGCATCCCCAGCCTTGAAGGTGGGAATCGTGACGTTCCACGCCTTATCGCAATCCGTATTCGCGCCGTTGCGCAGATGCATGTAGATCGTGCGGTAGGCGTCCTTGACTCCGCCGGCATCATGGCTAACGACCATGGTGTTGCCGGACCACCAGTCCCACCCGATATGGATGACGGTCCCGCCCGCAGCCGCGACGACCTGGAAGGTATCCTGAGGACTTACACTATAGTCGATAGCGTGATGCCACGTTCCATCACCATACCGCCATCCGTTATGAGACCAGGTGCTGCCGGCCTTGTTCTTGAGCGGCAGCATAAGGAACTGATCCTTGATGTCCAGTCCGCCCAGATGGATGTAACGATTTCCGCCCTCGATATCGACAGGCCAGCGGTAAGCAACGGCCGTAGTGTTCCCTGCACAGGTGCCGGGCAACCCTTCGCAATGCGTCGATGTGCCGGTGATCATGTATACGTAGCCGCAATTCGGATCGTCCTTGCAGGCCGGCATCACCACCTGGTTCATGCACTGGTTGCCGCACGGGCTCTCATAGATCTCGAGATCATTCAGGCGAAGCCCGCCTTTTTCCAACTCGTGCCACTTCGCGACAAAGTTCTCGTACTCCCGGCCGATCCATGCGCCGCGAGCATCGGTGCCTGGTTCGAAGATGCCTGCATAAAGCCGCTGGCCGCCATCCATGTAAGTCCTGAATATTTTCATTCGGAAGCCATGGTTTTCGAAGTCCTGCCACTTGGCGAGAAAATCGTCCCAGGGACGCCCGATGTAAGCCGCGGGAGCGTAGTTCCCCGGGCGGAACAATCCGGCATACAACCGCTTGCCACCATCAACGTATGTTTCGAAATCAAAGATGCGGTAGCCCTGTTTCTCGAGCGCCTGCCACTGCTTAAAGAAGTCGTCCCATGGACGTCCGATGTAAGCGGCCGGCGCATAGGTATCGGGTGCGAAGATCCCGGCATACAACCGGGTTCCGCTTTCTGACCAGGTCTCGAAGTCGATCATCCGATACGACTGCTTCTCGAACTGCTGCCAGTGCTTAAGGAAGTCGTCCCAGGGCTTGCCGACGTAGGCGAGTGGAGCGTACTTTCCAGGCTTAAAGAGACCGGCATACCTGCGCTTGCCGCCGTCCATGTAGGTCTTGAACTGGAAGATTCTCAGCCCCTGTTTCTCAAGGTCCTGCCACTTCTTCAGAAATGCAGGCCATTCATCTCCGATCCATGCAGCGCGAGGCTCATTGCTCTGCCGGAAAATGCCGCCGAACACTACCTGTGCGGATGCGGGGGCGGCCAGGATTCCAAGCAGCAACAACACGCCCAGGTGTCGCAACAGAAGACGCGCGAACTGGAAGCACGGAACAGCCTCTTTGCGCTCAACCCATTTTGTGACAAGACCCGGCAAAATAGTCAGACTTGTTTTGTATTTCATGAAAGACCTCTTCTGTGGAAACATGCGATCGCAGTGAGTCGGCTGAGATTCACGAGTGAAATCTCGCCAGAGTCTTGAGAGCCCGATCGGCCCAGACCACTTTGATTTAGTGGATGCCTAGCTTTTCACGAATCTGATCACTCGTCCAGGTGCGTCCCGCCTCAAGGTTCGCGATTCCTTCTTCGATCATCTGACGCTCAAACACCCGTTGAGCGAGGTCCTTCCAGCTCGCGTCGTCCGGCAGCGCTTCGATTAGCTTCTAGCCTCTTCCTTTAATTGGATACCGTCTCGCATTTTCAGACCCTTCGAAGCGGCACTGTATCTCGACTGCGAGTTTCTCACCCGAAGCTACGCATTTGTGTGTGGCCGCTAGAAATCCGATGAACGGGTTAGCTGTCTTCTCGGGCTGCGTACTGTTGTTGAACCAAGCACAGTGCTCAGGACGCTCTAGCACTGCCAGGAGATCATCTGTTGGCTCTACAAAAGCCGAGCTGGTCTACGCTACGCTTACGTGACGGCGTAGTGCAGGTGTCCTCTCAAAACCGGGTCCTTCTTCAACTGCTTGTTAAGCCTTATATGGTCGGTATGTCCTTCATCTATCAATTCTCCGAGATGGATAAAGAAACCTGCGATGTCTCTCGTCGGGTTGCCAAGGTCGATATCGATGTCCGCATAACAGCCCCTGCCAGGTCTATCGTTCGGTGGAGGAAACACTACGATCTGGACGCTGGGTTGCGTGTCCTGGCGGAAGCTCTTCATCGTTTCTCTGTATCGCTCCGTTGCGTCCTGATCCTCGAGAGGGACACGACGCAGAAGCTTTTGGTGAACCGGATCGAGCGGGCCGTGGTCGAGAGTGAACTGGCGCGAATTCTGGTCGAGTTCCTGGAGGCGGTTGAATAGCTGCGGATCAACTTTGGCGTAGATCCGACTCACATCCACGAGGAAGATCTCCTGCAGAAAACTGATGAGAGGTGTATCCGGTGCTGGAGAAATACACAGCTTCCCCAGTATGTTCAGCAAACACGCCTTCCGTTCAGCTCGCGGGGCCTCATCCCTGAGCCATTCAATGATCCTCTTGCCATCAATTAGCGAGCTGCCATTCACCAGGTCGTTGATCGGCTGATCGCTCCGTATGCTGTCGGTGAGCTCGATGCCGCGGCGCGCGGGACGCACGTTGATCTCGATCTCGACCGGCGGATCGCCTTCATTCAACTGAATACGGCCGTCGCCGTTTTGAATATCCAAGTCGGCAATCCTGAGTCTGTAATCATAGGACCCCGTAGGTATGCGATTGGGATTGATCGTCGTGATGCTGAGGGCGCCATTCTCCACATCTACACGAAAGCGATGGTCTCCGTTAGCTGTCTGCTTACGCAGCTTGTTTAATCCATCCTTGAAAGCGCCCACTCCTTCAAAATCGAACCGCAGTCCACGGGGCCAGGCGCTCTTCTCTCCATTCAGCACAACCCCACCCTTGTCGAGCTCAACCGACACCAGTTCATCGATGGGCAGCGGCTGGCCGTCTTGCATGAAGGTGAATACAAGCTTCTCGTTCATTGTCTCCTCCTCGAGAGATACAATTTCGATAGATTGTAAAATAAACCAGATGATTCGCAAACGAGCGCCTGACGATCAGGTGGACCGACCGGCAAGACTTGCCAGCGACGCTTAATTCTTCCTGATGGCCGGTTGGCGGAATGCTCGCTCCACCATGTCGTTCGGGTCCGTGGACACCGGTCCATCGCGCCACAACCATCGCATCATTTCCGGAACAATCGCCCCGCCGAACTTTTGCCCGTGCAGATTCATACCCCACGAGTAGTTCAC
>DASYSA010000335.1:0-5338 GCA_036003885.1 Blastocatellia bacterium
TCCTCGACCAGGTCGAGACCATCTCGTCGCGAGAAATCCAGGAGCTCCAGCTCGAGCGTCTGCGTGTTGGCGTCGGTCGGCTGTCGAAGACCGTCCCATTCTATGAGGAGAGACTGAAACAGGAGGGCGTTACTGCCGCTAGCATCCGCTCTGTCGAAGACCTCGCGCTGCTGCCGTTCACCACCAAGCAGGATCTGCGTGACAACTATCCGTTCGGTCTGCTTGCCGTTCCAATGAAAGAGGTCGTCCGCGTGCACGCTTCAAGTGGCACGACCGGCAAACCGACTGTGGTGGCATATACGCGCAATGACGTCGCGCTCTGGTCCGACTTGATGGCTCGCACATACGCTGCAGCAGGCGTGACCGCGGATGACATTGTACACAATGCTTATGGATACGGCCTGTTCACTGGCGGACTCGGTTTCCACTACGGAGCTGAAACGCTGGGAGCCTTGGTCATTCCAGTCTCGGGCGGCAACACCAAACGCCAGTTGATGATCATGCGCGACTTTGGAAGCACCGTTCTCTGCTGTACCCCTTCCTACGCTCTTCTGATAGCCGAGGTCGCGGAGCAGGATGGCCTCGACCCCAGGTCGCTTTCGCTCAAGGCAGGACTCTTCGGCGCGGAGCCGTGGTCGGAGCGCATGAGAGAGGAGATAGAGGTGCGCCTTGGCATTTTGGCTCTAAACGTCTATGGCTTGTCGGAAGTGATCGGCCCCGGCGTCGCCGTCGAATGCACCCAAAGGCAAGGGCTGCACATTTTTGAGGATCACTTCATTCCCGAGATCATCGACCCCACGACAAACGAGCCCCTGCCGGACGGAGAGATGGGAGAACTTGTCCTGACCTGCGTCACCAAAGAGGCACTTCCGTTGTTACGGTACCGGACGCGGGATCGAACGCGTTTGATGCGTGAGAAGTGCGAGTGCGGTCGAACAAGCGCGCGCATTGACAGGCTGGTTGGGCGGACCGACGATATGATCATCGTTCGCGGCGTGAACATCTTTCCCTCGCAGATCGAAACGGTCCTGCTCCAGGTGGGTGAGGTTGAGCCGCACTACCAGATTGTTGTGGATCGAAGCGCGGACTACATGGACGAGCTCGATGTGCTTGTGGAGGCATCCGCCGAAGTCTACGGGGATCAGGGCCGCTTGATCCAGCTCGAGAAACGATTGAACTACGAGGTGCAGAGCACGCTTGGGATCACGTGCAATGTCAAACTCGTCGGTCCACGAGAGATCGAGCGAAGCGAAGGTAAGGCGGCGCGCGTTGTCGATAAGCGGAAGTTGTAGCGGGGCTTTCCTTACGTCCGGCTCTTGCGTTCTTGCAGAATGAAAAGAGGAGACGATGAAACTTGAGACGATGTTGTTCGAGAAGGATGGGAGAATCGGCTGCTTGACATTGAACCGTCCGCAGATACTCAACGCGATGAACTACCAGGGATCGCTCGACCTCAATCGAGCCGCGGAGATGATTCGCGACGACCCGGATGTCCGGCTTGTGCTAATTCGCGGGGCGGGTCGCGCCTTCTGCACCGGCATTGACCTCAAGCAACTCGCGGCGGGTGAGACACCACACCAGTACTACGAGAACTGGGACCGGGCGCTTAGAATCCTCGAACAGGCGGAGAAGGTCCTGATATGCGCCATGCACGGCTACGCTCTCGGGGGAGGTTTGCAGTTGGCGTTGGCTTGCGACATCCGGATCGCAACCGAGGACTGCAAGCTTGGGCTCCCGGCCATCAAAGAGGGCATCGTACCCGGGTTGGGGACGTTCCGACTACCACGCTACATTGGGGTTGGCCGGGCGAAGTGGATGGCGTTGTCCGGGGAGAATATCGGGGGCCAACGCGGCTATGAAATCGGGCTGATAGACCACATTGTGAAGAGCGAAACCTTCGATGCAGAGGTCAGCGCCCTGGTGGAGAAGTACTCGCGTGTCTGCTCTGAGGGCACGCTCCAGTCGAAGGTGCTTCTGAACCTGTCGTTTGACATCCCGCACGGGCAATTCTTTGAGGAGTACCTTCGAAGGCAGCGAACAGCGTTGGCGTCGCCCGACCACGAGGCGGCGATGTTGGCGTATCGCGAAGGCCGCGACCCTGATTTCTCGGCTTGAGCTGGTCAGAAGTCAGGGGTCAGAAGTCAGAGGTCAGAGATCAGAAGTCAGAGGTCAAAGGTCAGAAGTCAGAGATCAGAAGTCAGAGGGACTGACGCCTGCCCAATTGGGCTGGGTGCTCAGCGAGATCGAACTGGGTGACGACCTGATCCCGCCCGGAGGAGTCTCCACCGATGAGTTGCGGCGCTATCTGAGCGAGCTGATCGCACGGCTCGCTGGGCAGGCATTCCCGGAATGACGAAACGACGCTGACGAATGATGCTAATTCTGGCTCGCCTTGCTGCTTGTTGAGCTAATTGGTTTACGTGCGACGAGATTCGAATAGATTACCCACTTTCCGTCAACGAATCCGCCCACCACCGTGTAGAACTCAGTTGTGGAGTCGGCATTCACTTTCCAGTTTCGAAATAGCTTGTCGGGCGGTTTGGATGGCGTTTCTACATGGCCACCCAACTGGTGAATCGCTCTTGCCAGCTTGGCTCCCTGTATTGGAGACAACTCGGCATTGCCCGGCACTCCAGAGAGTAGCTTCTGCTGTAACTCCAGTGCCTCGGCCTTCGCACTCTCCTGCCGGGCATCGCGCGACGTCAGTGCATCGAGGTCTCGTTGCACTTCGGTGTTCCGCTGCGTTGTGGCAGCGTTCTGCCGCGTCAACTGATCATTCCGGGATTCAGTCCGCGCGTAGAGCGCGTAGCTTGAGGATAGGAGAGCGACTGTACCGGCGAGTCCGGAAGTGGCCAGAATGAGTCCGAGGATCAACCAGCGTCGCTTCATCGATTCGCCCTGAATGATCTGCTCTCTGATCACGTCGACATCATTCTGTGTGTAATAAACCGTCCGTTCGTCTCTTAGTTGCGCCGCTCGGATTGCTTGATGGCTTACCGTCATGTTGCCTCCTCATTGACCCAAAATCCTTCACAGAGACAAAAGAGAGTGTCGGGATTCTGTGCAGGCGAGTGTATTTGTACTCTCAGAGGACACGAACATCCGTTAGCCTTTCACGAAAAAGATCAAGGTGCTAAACTCACTCGCCGCTGGCGATAACTCCGGATCCAGGGTGAGCGACTGTGCTCTCGGAGGAGTCGCCGATTCGGATCACTGCAATCTACATACCGGCAAGTTGGTGGGATTCGGGTGGTAGCGGTCAGTGACGTTTTTGGCAGGAATTCATTATCAGCTGCTCGAACCGAGTGTTTAGAGTAGCGGTCAACCCGGCTGATATATGAACGCAGGGAGGGGATCAGGTGAAGGGAGCCCGGCCGGCACTCAGCGATAAGGCTCTAGAGAAACTGCAAAGGGATGCGTTCAGGTATTTCCTCCAGGAAACTAATCCGGCGAACGGACTTGTGCCGGACAATACGCGAAAGGGAGTGCCCGCCAGCATTGCTCCCATCGGATTCGCGCTGGCGGCATATCCAATCGGCGTCGAGCGATCATTCATCACGCGCGCTGCAGCGGTGGAGCGTACGCTTACAACGCTCCGTTTTTTTTGGAACAGTCCCCAGGGAACTCAAGCCGATGCGACGGGCTTCAAAGGCTTCTACTATCACTTTCTTGATATGAAGACGGGGAGACGTGCGTGGAAGTCGGAGCTATCGACAATTGATTCAACATACCTGCTCGCTGGAGCGTTGACTGCCGCCACCTATTTTGACCGTAATGAAATAGAGGAACGCGAGATACGCACGCTTGCCGATGCTCTTTACAGACGCGCCGATTGGCAGTGGGCTCAGAACGGCGAAGCAACTGTGACGATGGGTTGGAAGCCGGAGAGTGGATTTCTGAAGTATCGTTGGGAGGGCTATAACGAAGCTCTCATACTCTATGTGCTCGGCTTGAGTTCACCTACGCACCCCTTGCCAGCAACAAGCTACCGAGCGTGGACTCGAACCTTCCGATGGAAGAGAATCTACGAGCGCGAACTCTTATATGCCGGCCCGCTGTTCATCCACCAGCTGTCCCACATTTGGATAGACTTTCGCGGCATTCAAGATGAATTCATGCGCGGGAAAGGTATTGACTACTTCGAGAACAGTCGACGCGCGACTTACGTGCAGCAACAGTATGCGATCCGCAACCCGAAGGGCTTCAAGGGCTACGCTGAACACATCTGGGGAATTACGGCGAGCGACGGTCCCGGTCCTGCCAACCGTCGGATAGATGGCGTGATCAGGCGCTTCTACGATTACAAGGCGCGCGGCGTCCCTTATGGCCCGGACGACGGAACGCTCGCACCTTGGGCTGTGATCGCCTCGCTCCCTTTTGCGCCGGAGATCGTGCTGCCTACGATAAAGCGTTTTGACGAGACCTTCCCGCAGCTGACGAGCAAGTACGGCTTCAAATGCAGCTACAACCCGACCTTCTCAAGCGGATCGCAAGAGGGGTGGCTTGCAAAGGGCTATTACGGTCTGGATCAGGGACCAATTCTCTTGATGATCGAGAACTACCGCTCAGGATTTCTTTGGCGGCTGATGCGAAATTGCCCTTACATCGTCACCGGATTGCGGCGAGCAGGATTTGTTAACGGGTGGTTAGGATCAGAAACCCGAATTAGCGATCCCTGAGTAGTGGAGGACAAGACGATCAAGAAAGAGCCCGCGCGCTATGAGGACTGCAACAACTTCAGCTTGTTGAAAAAAGGGGTCAGCCAAATTCAGGGTCAACGATCATTGCTTTGCGCCTTGCTCTTCGACTCTTCCATCTGCTTCGAGCTTGTCTCTCTAATCTGACGCATCATCTCGGGGTGGCGTGTCCACTCGACGCTTTTCTCCTCCGGCTGATTGAAGACTCCCGGGTGAAGGTAGTAGCCGCGCTCCTTCTCCGGCTTGTCTTCTTCGACCTTGATGCGGTGGGCGTTGGCGTAAGCATCCTGCCGGATGCCCGTCACCTGCCAGGAAACCTTCATACCCGGCTGCCCGCCTGAGATTCTGAAGTGGTTGTTCTTAATCTCCTCAGCGATGTAGAGATTCGGGCCCGGAGCGGCAATGGCTGTCAGCTGATAACGAAAGTTGTTGTTGAGTGCGCCGAACCACTCCGGCAGTGTCACAAGGGCCTCGCCCTGCCCATCAAGTCCGACAATGCCGTTATAGATGTTCATCATGTCCGGTGACTCGACGAAGGAGTGGTATAGGTACTTGTTTTCTGGATCCAGCGGGTGGTCAATCTTGAAGGATCCCGAGGCTTTGCTCAGTTGGCCGTTGACGTGCACCGGCCCTTCGAAGTA
>DASYSA010000336.1:0-14123 GCA_036003885.1 Blastocatellia bacterium
CAGAAAGCTGTGAAAGCTCATTTGCCAGTCTGCGAACGAAGCTCTTGTCCTTTGAGCTATGACAAAGAAACAATTGAGGTTCATCTTTTTTCCGGGGCATTTGAGACCTCCTATCTCTGGATAGGGCCTAGCGTAAGAGTAGGCGTCCGGACCGGCTTCAATGAGTTACATGAACTACTACTCGACGCGCTGACGAGATAGCATAGCGAATCACCTTGACCGTTTGTGCGGCTTAGAGTCAATCGCCTTGACGGCTATTTCTCCGCAACCGTCTCAGACCTCTTCTCCATAGTTTTGATGTCGTTGTAATTCATAACCGCGTTGAACAGCATGTTGAACTCGCCGTGGTTCTGCCAGCGGTAGCATGGATTCGTCGCGAACAGAATCACTCGTCCTTTTCCGACCGGCACGTCGACAATCGCCGGGCGGTTGCGAATCTCCGCCGTCCCTCTCATCAAGCCGCTTAAGACCGCTTTGTCAGTGCCGGGGAACTGCATCAGCACCTGGCGTCCGCGGTCTCGCTCGGGCACTTGAAGCAACGGCCCATTCGCATATCTTACCGGGAGCGTCCTCTTCGCATATCCATAGAAGATCGGATGCGCGGGTTGGAGTATCTCCACTTCGACGATGGGGCCGGGAGCGTAGAACTGGGGCGAAGTGCGCCCCGCGTCGATGCTGCGCGTGAGGCCGAATTCCGGAGGAAAGAAGCTCGCGCTGCCGAGCGTCAAAAGCAGGCCGCCGTCGTTAATGAACTTCTCGAATTCGGCCACTCCCGCGATTCCCATTCCGCCGGTTATGTCCTCCGATTCGCCATAGGTCCCGAGACTCTTGAATCGCTCGCTCTTCTGGTAAGCCAGGGGCTTGCTCTTGCGCTCGAGGTCGTAGACGATCCCCTTGCCGCCGCGCCCCTGGTTGGGCACGATGATCGCATCGTAGGATGCGCGCAGGTCGCCTTTCTTAACGCGCTCTTTGTAGATCAAATCAAAGGGAACTTCGAACGCGTCGAGCGCGTGCCGGACCCATCCGACCTCCTGAGTGTTGCCCCAGGTGCTGTAGACGGCCAGCCTCGGTAGATCGAGGTCGTGCATTGCTACACCCGGGAGACTCGCGAGCGCTGTAGCGGTCAAGCCGAGTTGTTCGACTGCCGCCTTGACCCTTGCGTGAACGTCGATGCTCCCCTGGTTGACCGGGATAATCAGCGAGCCTGGCGGGAACTCACTATTGCCCTCTTTGAATGCCTTTTCGAGAGCCTGGACCTTGAGTTCTTTCAACCGATAGCGAAGCGTGACTATGTTGTTCGAGCCGTTGTGCGGGATGGCATAAGCGGCCGTCGCCCGACCGCCAGTCACCGATCCGGCATTCTCCATCTTGCTGATCGGTTCGACAGCGGCAGTGAGAATGGCTTTGTCGGCGATCTCCTTCACTTCGGTGTGTGTCATCAAGCCCATCGTCCAGCCGGTATCGTCATAGGTCCGAAGATTCGCGTCGGGAAAGTCCTGTTTCTCGAGCAGAATCTTCGCCAGCCGGCCATAAGGCTGATCGCACTTGATTATCAATGAACCTCGAGGGAAGACTCCTTCCTTGAGCTTCACTTCGCCGGTCGCGCGTCCTACCTCGATGCCTTGCAGCCTCAAAGTGTTCACGACGAATGCCACGCGTGTCATGTCAGGTTGCCCTGCCGGAATGACATAGCCGAACGGCGCGTTCTTCTTCCCAGACTCGATTCCGTTGCGGCTCTTCTGATAGAAGTTTTCGAGGATGACGCCAGGGAACGAGGCGGTGAGTTGCAGGGCCGAAAGAACGCCGGTCTCCATGTAGTTCGTGTTGTTGCGCATCGACCATTCGACTTCTTTGTAAGGAGGAAGCGGACGATACCATTCGCGAGTAGTCTGGCTGCCTGCCGGGCCGGCTCGGTCCACCTTGCGCATCATCGTGTTTGCTCCGGCGTTCCCGAAGGTCTCATACATTCGCAGCATGCCATTATGATTTGAAGCCATGAAGCCAAGATAACCCGGGGACCACATATCCACGAAGGCGTGAGTCCACACGCCGGGCATTCCGTACTTGATCATCTGCGTCATCTCGAAATTCGAGAACCACGGCAACTCGCCGTAGAGTATCGGGTCGAGCGTCGGATTCTGGGGCGCCTGGCCGCTGAAGGTATACATGAACGGTACTGACTCGTGAAGCTCGTGCATTATGGGAGGGTGCCATTGCAGGTACCATGCGAGTAGCGATCGCATCGTCACCTGTGAATAGTTGATGTCCCGGTTGTTGTCATGAAAGATGTACTTGCCCCAGTAGGGCGGCCCGCCGAAACTGTCTTCCTCGCTCTTCTCGTCGATCTTGTATTGATAGTACCAGTCGACGTAGCGGTCGCGGCCGTCGGGCTCAGCGACAGGTGTTATGGTAACAATGACATTATCGCGAATCTGTCTAATGACCGGAGAATCTTCGGTAGCCAGGCGATAAGCGAGTTCCATCAGCATTTCCGGCGGTCCGGTCTCGGCGCTGTGAAGGCCACCCATGATGTGATAGATGGGCTTGGCCTTTGCGATGATTTCGCGAGCCTGGGCGTTGGTGAGACCTCGCGGGTCGGCCAATTGAGCGAGATATCCGCGATACTGATCTATGTTCTTGATTGCTTCATCGGATCCTACGGCGACCACTACATACTCGCGCCCCTCATCGGTGGTCCCGATGGAGAAGACCTTCACCCGAGGCGTCTTTGCTGCGAGGGCACGGTAGTACTTCACCGTTTCCGCGTAGTAGGTGAGTTTCCCGGGAGCTCCAATATGGTGTCCGAGCACATCCTTGGGCGACGGTACCGCGCCGCCTTTCGGGAGATGATCTACTAATGGGCTGATGAATTCCGGCTTCGTGGTCCACTGCTTTACCGAGCGAGCGAAATCCTCGTCTTGCATCTGAGGCTTGGTCTGCTGGGCGGAGATGACGCTGGAAAGAAGGAGAAAGATTGCCGGCAGAAACAGACAACGTCGGAGCCGGAGAGATACCATGAGCATAGGCGATTCCTTTCGGTGGTAAGGGTGGACCCCATTAACCTGTTGGTCCGACATCAGGTTCTATCATCAAAGCGGGTGTTGTGCCAGCTTGGAGTAGCGCGACACGTCGCAACGAGGGCGATTGAAAGTGGGATTCAAGGCTGCAGCCGCGTCGGCTTTCATTAGCACCTCGATTCATTGAGTGGTATCGAGGCGTGCTGAGTGACCTTGGACTGTTTCAAGCGGCTTCGGATTCCACGAGGAGAAACCGTTGAAACGGTTGGTGTCTCCGCCACTCGAGCGGCACCTCACCGAAGAGACTCTGTGAAATCTCGATCCGCCTCCGGAATACCACCAACTGCGAGACTGTGTGAAATCTCGATCTCCGCAAATCCCACCCACGGCAGTGGGTCGGATTCGGGAACGTGGGTGCAGTCGTCCTTTGTCGGCTGGGTATGAACGATCCACCAACTGCGTTGGTGGGATTGCGGAGTCTATTTGGCAACGATCCACCCCATTCAAGCGAGATGTTTAATGAGAGGGTCGCCACGCTGTGAGCCGTGGAGAGAAGAAGTCAAACGCCGATCAGTCCTCTTGAAAGAGGCCATCCACCGGGAAGCTCCAGCCGGCTAAAGCCGGCTCAGCGTTGGCCACTTCTCCTCGCCTGAAGATTGTTGGCTGGGCAGGATTATCTGCGCAATAAGACTTGATGACATCGGGACTGAGTATGTCCACGTCCCAGACCACTATTGTCCCTGCAGCAAGGTAGTCAGTCAGTTTTCCAGCTATTCGCTTTTCAGCTCTCGTGCCGTCATCGTTTTCGCTTCTAACTTCGACCGCGAAGATTGGCGGCCCTTCGTAAAACTTCATCCCTGGATTCGGGCCGACATAAAATGCGGCGTCAGGGCTGAAAGATTCACGATTTGGCAGATGCACCCGAAATGCTTTGTTATCCCCGACTGCGCGGCCACTCTTCGTTCGGCGCGCAAACTCTCTCAGCGAGACAAAGATCTCATCGCCGGCATAACCCGGCTCGCCCCCGGTTGGTGACATAAGAACGATTTCTCCATCGACGATCTCAGCCGGGGCGTTGTCTGGCAGGTGGTACAGGTCTTCAATTGTTGCTCTAGCCTTCGTGGTCACAAGTACAACCTCACGATTGCATACTAACATGTGAAGAAGCGAAAATCGGCGGTAGCCTAAACGCCGGCACGCTGGAAGCGTGCGTACCCAGTCTCCTGATCAAGCTTCAACCGGTCGAAGCCGGTTCATCCAGTAAGCCCAGGCGACAACCAATGAAAAGAAGATCAAACTGGAGATCCCAGCCGTTACGGGCCCGGGAGGCGGAGGCCCGGTGATGTTGTTGTACCATGCCAACGTGAGCAGTACGACCACAGCCCAAAACGCGTAGATTCCGGCGCGCTTCGCTGGATGCGTGGCACGCACGTAAAGAATGATGGCGAGCAGCCAGAAACCGCCTTCTACGAGGACGGTTGCAGGCACGGAATACCAGAGTCCAAACCCAACGTGCGCGGACGAGCCCGGTGCGAGCGGCTCAGCGAGACTGACGACATCGAGCAGCCAGTGGCTGAGAACGACCACGAAGACGACATACGCTCCCTGCGCGTAATGTCGTTTCATGAAATAGGCCCCTGCGAACAAGGCGGCCCAGATCACGTCCATCAGCAGGCTATGGCTGATGGCAACGTCGAGATCGGCGATATAGTTCGCCGCGCCCCGTCCGGGCTTGAACTGTACGTGTTCAATTCCTGCGACCAGAAAGAGGCCCCATAGAAGATCGGCCAGCATGGCTGCCAGCATTAATGTACCGAGCGAGAGCTTCGGCTCAACACGTTTTGCGACAAGTGCTACCCCGAAGTGGCCAACGAGCATACTGCCTCCTCCTGATTGGTGAGAGACGGCAGGCGCTCGCGGATCTTATAGCACGGCGGGCCATCCTTGTCACGAGCAGCTAACAGAACAGACCGTCCGCCGCTGCGCTCCGCGGTAACCACACATCATCATTTTCTCTTCGCGGCCCGGCGACGTTCCGGCCTGTCGAGTTTTTCGTCATCATCGTCGTTGTCGATGATTCGCACGAACGCGCTTCGCACCGGAGCCGGCATGCTCGAATGAGCTCCGCGCACTGCCTTCCATATGATCTCGTTGAACTCGATGTCCGGAGCCGCGTCTTCTTTGCTGAAATCGAATTCGGCGGAGCGGTTCGCGGCGGGAGCGCTTTCGAGATTCTTTTCATTAAGGTCTATTCGCGCCGGCCTTGCCTGATAGCGCGTCAGGTCCGCGGTTGCGGTGAACGAACCGAACATAGGAGTCGCGGCTGCATCGTACTGGCTCATCGGCGGCAAGCCCAGTATCAACTCCATCGTGCGCAGCATGCCCGAGGTAGTGTACATAGTCGAATCGACGAAACGGCGCTTCGTGTACGGGCTGATGATGAATCCGATCGTACGATGTGCGTCGACATGGTCGGGTCCGCTCTGCGCGTCATCCTCGATAACGAATATCGCCGTGTTGGCCCAGTATTTCTCGCTGCGGGTGACTGCCTCGACAAGGCGGCCAAGCGCGAAGTCGTTCTCTGCGACGTGAGCGCGTGGCGTCGGCGCGCCCGCTCGCGTCCCTTGAGTGTGGTCCCCTCCGATCCGCACGATCTGAAACTGTGGCAACCCACCATTCGCCTCGTATGCACGGAACTCTCCCAGCCATGCGTCAATGCGCTTGTTGTCGGGGATGGTCAGATCCCACGGGGGGAAGGTGGGACTGAAGTGGCCCTCAAGTGCAGTTTCGTTCGTGAAGTTCTCGCGGCCCGGCTTGCCCGGGTCTCCACCCGCATCACCTCCGCCTCCCGGTTTGCCGTCGCGCGTGTTGATGAACTCGCCATAGCTGCGATAGGTCACGCCGGCCCGCGCGCAATAGTCCCAGATGTAGCCCAGGGTCGGGCGCGAGATCTTTTTACTGCCTTCGTAGTCATAGGTGCGGCCTCGTCTCGAATAGTTGGTGGGCCAGGTCTTCTCCACGTAGTCGGTCGCATAAGCAGCAAAAGACCAGTTGTGCCCGTCAGACGAGACTTCAGCATCAGCGTAGAGGTTATCCAGAAGGACGAACTCGCTCGCAATGGCGTGCTGGTTCGGCGTCACCTCTTCCCCAAACAGACACAGGGCCGGATCGCCGTTGCCCTGCTTCATATCGCCCAGCACCTGATCGTAGGTGCGATTCTCTTTCATCACGTAGATCACATGCTTGATCGGAGAGGGCTGACCTAGACGAACTGGGATCGCGGTCCGGGCCTGGGGCGCCCGGGCAGCCTTCAGCAATTCATCGGTGTAAGGCGAGTTCGCGTACACGCGCCGCGTCAAGCGCGCGAGCTTCGTGCTTGAAGGCGAGTCGATGAGTGAAACGGTTCCGCGCAACATGCTGCCGACGTATTGATTGTCTTCGCTGCGTTTTCCGGGCTGCGGGCCGCGAGGATTCGCCGCCGAAGCCACTCCTTTTCCGTTGGCCACGAAAAGGCGCCGACCGTCGCTGCTGGCGCGGACTGATGTTGGGTACCAGCCGGTGGGAATGAAGCCTTTCACTTTGCTGTTGCCGCGCGCGCTGACATCGACCACGGCCACGTCGTTGTTATCGGCGTTGGCGATGTAGAGGGTCTTCTCATCGCGTGACAGCGCGACGGCATTAGGCGTGCTGCCGATGGGCGACTTCGGATGCAACACGGTTGAGATTGCTTCAATCTCCTTGCCCTGACCGGTGTCTACAACCGAGACGCTGTTGCTGTTGGCATTTGCCACGTAGAGGGTGCGGCCATCGCGGGTTAACTCGAGGTCGTTGGGATGATCACCGGTGCGGACTTCACCGATTACCTGATTGCTGCTCGTGTCGATCACAGACAAGCTGCGTGATCCCCAATTGCTCACGTAAACGCGTCTGCCGTCAGTTGAGATCGCGCAATCGTAGGGATAGTTGCCGACCGGAATCTTGGAGATCACGCGCTGCGCAGTGAGATCGACTACCGCCACCTTGTGAGTCAGATTTTCGGCCGCGTACAGGCGTCTGCCATCAGGGGTGACAGCAAGGCCTGCGGGAAAGGCATATTCACCTCGCCCGCTCTTCCGGGCCTCGTCGCGCTGCCTATCGTTCAGAGCATGATATTCGCTGCTGCCCAACAGGAGCTTGCCTGTCTGAGTAGCCCGACCTGCGGCGAAGTCGAAGGCCAGGATCTCATTGTCATCGCCCCCTGAAACGAAAAAGCGTTTCCCACCGGGCGCGAAGGCGATTCCGAGCCACGATTTCTTGACAGTTATGGTCTGCACGCTTTTGCCGGCGGCCAGATCGATAACCTCAATTGTCTGGTCGCCATTGCCGTTTGTGGTCACAAGCAGATGATGCCCATCGGGGCTGATCACCATGTTGAGCGGCAGATCGCTGACCGGAATCTGCGAGCCCTCGGGAGTGATCGTCCAGCCGTTTGGTAGGAGCGTGCCGCCTGGTTTCGTGCCGGGCAAGGTGCGCTTGGGAGCGGACTGCGGTTGCTGTCCGCGGGCTGAGAAGTGAAGCGACGTACTGCTGAACGTGAGGCCTAGCGCCAGAACGGTGAGTGCTATCAGCCGGATTTGCATGGTTCCTCCTGAAAGTTAGACACCTCATTCGTTAGCCAGACCCTTGAGCAATCCTTCGCAAGGCAGCGTCTGAGCTCCATTCTCAGTGCACACCGCATAGCGGACCTTGCGGTTCCTGCGTTGGGTGGGTCCCTTGTCGTCCTCGTCGTCGCTGTACATTGCCACGCCCGCGTACTCGCCCTTCGTATTCAGGATGTAGAAGTTGATGTTGAAATTCGGATCGCCATTGCTCTTCCTCAGGCGCTTTTCAACCGTATTGGCCTTGATGCGCTTCAGCGCTTCCATCCCGGCATCCTTAGGATTCATGCCTTGTCGCATCTTCTCGACGATCAGAAACGAGCAGAGGTTGTAGAGGTTTGCTTCGCCCCGGCCGGTCGAGCCCGCTGCCCCAACGTCTCCGTCCACATAGAGTCCGGCGCCGAGTATTGGCGAGTCGCCCACTCGGCCAGGAATCTTCCACGCCAGGCCGCTGGTCGTGGTCACGCCTGCGATCTCACCCTTCGGATTCAGGCCATCGCAGTTTATCGTGCCGTAGAGATGCTGGGGGTCGACCAGACCTTCCGCAATCATCTCGCGGTTAACGCGGTCGATCTCCTGAGCGCGCTTGGTCGGGTCCAGATAGTGAGACGGGTCGATCCGGCGTTTCCACTCGAGCCACATCTTTCGCGAGTGTTCGGTGTTGAGGTCGTCCTCGATTTTGAAGCCCATGTTTCGCGCGAATTCCTGCGCTCCTTTTCCGACCAGGAGGTGATGGTCGGTATGGTCCAGCACCGCTCGTGCGACGAGCGAAGGTGTGCGAACGCCCTCGAGGCAGGCAACTCCACCTGCTCTCTTGAGCGGTCCGTGCATGCAACAGGAGTCCAGCTGGACGACGCCTTCTGCGTTAGGCAGGCCGCCGTAGCCTACGCTGTCGTCTTCCGGATCGAGTTCTACTATGTTTACGCCCGCAATGAGCGACGCGAGAACGTCCGAGCCGCCGGTCAGCATCGTGAAGGCTTTTTCGACGGCGGTCTGAGTGCCGCCGTTCTTGAAACGGTTCCCATTCGCTGAAGATATCACCACGGGCTTGACGGTCTTCTGTATCAGCACCGTCGGACCGCGACCAAACAGTTCGCCCGGTGCGGCGGCCGCCAGTCCGGCGGCGGCTCCTGCCCGGAGAAAGTCGCGCCGTTTTACATCAAGCTTCGAAGTTTTTTTCTTCATTGGTTCCTCCTTCTGAGTGAGCTTTGTTGGGTCTTTATTCTGCTAATTCGAGTCGACTATTCCACTGCTCGACTGGCGATTAATTGATGAAACTCTCGATTTGCTACTGATCGCAGCACGACGCATTTGCTGCAGCGGTACATCCCAAAAGGAAACAGGCATCCAAAGAATTCGCTCGATTGTGTTCTACTGCGCCGTTACCTGAGTTCCACTGCCAGCCGGGAAGTGCTTAATGTACCAGTTAATGCAGCGGTCCACCATATCGACTATGTGGTTCGGCTCGCGTATACCGTGACCCTCGCGCGGGTACCGCACCATGATCGTTTCGACACCGACATCCTTGAGCGCGATGTAGTATTGCTCCGCCTCGGCTATAGGCACGTCGTTGTCATTCTCGCCGTGCATTAACATCGTCGGGGTCTTGGCTTTGGCAACGTGCTTGAGGGCGGATCGCTCCCACAACACATCCATCATATTTCCCTGGTGGGGGAAGATTCCAAACTCCATCTGCTCGTACTGATTGTAATAGGTCATGTAATTGTAACTGATCAGATTCGAAATGCCTGCAATTGGAATCGCGGCCTTGAAGATGCTGGTCTGCGTGATCAGCCACATGCTGAGCTGGCCTCCATAGCTCACGCCTTCGACTCCAAGGCGGGCTCGATCGATCCACAGGTTTCGCCGCATCGCGGCGCTCAAACCATACAGAACGTCCTGGGCTTCGTTTCCGTTCTGATCGCCGAAGACCCCGTCAGTGAACTTCTGCCCGTAGCCGGTCGAACCCCGATAGTTCACCAGCAGCGTAGCCCAGCCCCGTGCGGCGTATACCTGATTTTTGAAGTTGAACGCGGGCCCCTGTTGTCCATGCGGCCCGCCGTGAATGACAACGATCAGCGGATGCTTCGAAGTTTCGGTCATCCCGAGCGGTCGAGTGAGAAACGCTTCGACTTCATACTTATTGTCGTTGCTGATGAAGGTGAAGGACTCGACTTCGGCGATCTGTTTGCCCGCCAGCGCCTGAGTGTTAAGGTCGGTTATCTTTCTCGCCGGAGCGCTCGACTTCTTCAGGTAGAGCTGGGGAAGATCGCCAGGGCCGGCAAATGAATAACCGATGGAGTCACCGTTGACCGACCAGGCGCCCACGGTTCCGCGATCATTGACCACGGCCTCGACCGCCCCGAGGGATACGGGCACGCGATAGAGCCGCACGTTTCCGCGCTCCTGCACGGTGAAGTAGACAGATTTGCCGTCCGGGGACCACTGTGGAGGTCCCTGCCGATTGTCGATCATCGAGCCGAGTTCCCGCCTGTTGCGGCCATCCGCGTCGATCAACCAGACATGGGTGTCTTCCATTGTCGTCTCGAGATCGGTCAGGCCGCGCCTGGTTGCCTGGTAGACAATGGTCTTGCCGTCGGGCGACCAGCGAGGACGATATTCGGCATTCTCAGTCGCGGTCAGTCGCCGCATCGTTCCGTCTGACACCTTGAGCGTAAGGATGTCGTAGTTGAAGAACTGATCCTCGTTCGGCTCGCGATTTGAGATAAAGACAATCTCGTCGCCGCCGGGCGACCAGTCGATGGAGTGTTCATAGTGATCGCCCCTGATGAGTTGTTTCACCTGTCCACTTGCTACGTCGGCGACGAAGATGTGCAAACGGCGATTGTCGTTGAAGCGGGTCAACCCCTCGCTGTCGTCGGGCTTGTAGAGGTAACGAGTGATGACGACCGGATCACCGGTGGCCTCCCCGGTCTCGGGCCCTGCCGTTGCGGAGATAAAGGCGATGCGTTTCCCATCGGGCGACCAGGCTATGCTCTTGCCGGTCGAGGGAAGCGGGCTATTGGTCCCCTCCATGGGCGCCAGCGGCTTAATGCCGGTACCATCGCCTCTCGCAATCATCAGGCCCGTTTTGCTGCCCTGGTAAGCGAGCCATTGGCTGTCGGGCGACCACTCGGGATTGCTGGAGGATTCCTTCTCGCCGCCGAGCCGGATCGACTTGCCGGTGCTCAGAGTCAAGATCCAGAGTTGCGGATATGGGCGGCCCGGCCCGTCATTGTTCACAATGGTGTAGGCGAGTCGTGTTCCGTCAGGTGAGAATTGGACTTCTCCGACAGAGCGGAGCTTGAGCAGGTCACTGCTTTGGAGTCCGCGCGCCTGACCATGGGCGCTGACACTAGTGGCGAAGAGGATCAAAGCAGCGGCCGCAGCGGCCGACAGTCGAGATGATTGCATAGCCGAGGAACCTTTCTCCACTGGTGTGTGTTGCGAGGGGAGATGATACCTCATTCGGGCGTTGCAGACACGTCCAGAAGGATGAAATTGAGAATGTGCGGGCGGTGCCTGCGGAGCTGATCGACAGGAGGGAGGTTCTCGCCGGGGAATGGCTACAGCAGGCTGCCGACAGGCACGACTTCGGAAGTTCCGAACATCGCGGAGATCGCGGCCAGGAGGCCTTTCGGAGTGATTGGCTTAGCTACGTAACCATCCATGCCTGCCGCCAGACACCGCTCCCGATCGCCTTTCATTGCGTGCGCAGTCATGGCCATGATCGGAAGATGCTCACCGTTTTGCCTCTCCAGCTCGCGGATAGCCGCCGTCGCCTCGAATCCGTTCATCTCAGGCATCTGGATGTCCATCAATACCAGGTCAAACCGCCTCCGCGACGCGGCTGCCACCGCTTCCCGTCCGTTGTTTGCCACTACTCCCACGTGACCCTGTTTCTCCAACAGACGGACGGTCAGCCTCTCGTTGACCGGATTGTCCTCCACCAACAGAATGTTGAGGGCTGGGGGATCCTCGCGCAATGCATGATCCGTCGTCGTAGGGTCCGGTTGCTCTTCCGGCAGTGAGATCCTCAGCGCCGTTATTATTGCCTCGAGCAATTGCGATTGCTTGATCGGCTTCAGCACGCTGGCGGCAATCCCCAGGTTCATCAAGTTGGCAGGGTCACGTCGCGGATCTCCAGAAGGAAGCATCATAATTGACGCCCCTGCTAAATTGGGCCTCCTCCTGATCTCTTCGGCAATGCCAAAGCCGTCCATCCCGGGCATGTTGGCGTCAAGCAGCACCAGTGGAAAAGACCCTTCGGATCTTTGCGCCTCTTCCATCGATGCCAGCGCCGTCAGGGCATCCGCGGCCAGCGTCGGTCTCATATCCCAGCTAATGATCATCTCCTCGAGGATTTCCCGATGGATGGCGTTGTCCTCGACGATGAGGATGGCGAGATCCCGAAGCACGGAGGGCTTCTTCACCGTTGGATTTGCCGCGGCTCCCTGCTGCCTGGCCAACCGAGCGGTGAAGTGGAAGGTGCTGCCATGGCCCGCGCTACTGTCTACCCATATTCGGCCATTCATCATCTCCACCAGGCGAGAAGAGATCGTGAGGCCGAGCCCAGTCCCCCCGTAGCTCCGCGTCGTCGAGCCATCGGCTTGCGAAAATGCCTCGAAGATCACACGCTGCTTCTGCTCAGGAATACCGATCCCGGAGTCGGCGACAGAGAAATGCAAACAGGTGTCTGCTTCTGTCTGCGACTCAATTCCGACTCGGAGGACGATCTCACCTTTAGCGGTGAACTTGATTGCGTTCCCGATCAGGTTAACGATGATCTGACCCAGGCGGCCGGGATCGCCCACCAGTCCGTCGGGCACTTCCGGCGACACGTAGTAGACAAGTTCCAACCCCTTTTGAACAGCGGGAAGTGCCAGCGCTTTTAGCGCATCGTCGAGAATGTTGCGAAGAGCGAAGGTCCGGAGATCGAGATCGAGTTTGCCGGCCTCGATCTTCGAGAAGTCGAGGATGTCGCCTATGATGCCCAGGAGAGAGTAGGCAGAAGCCTTGACCATTCCCAGATACTCACGCTGTTCGAAGGTGAGGTCCGTATCCAGAGTGAGTTCGGTCATGCCGATGATTCCATTCATAGGGGTGCGAATCTCATGGCTCATATTCGCGAGGAATTCGCTCTTGGCGCGACTTGCCGCCTCGGCTGCATCTTTGGCTCTCTGCGATGCAATCTCCGCCTGCTGTCGAATGGTGATGTCCCGGGAGCACCCGGCAAATCCGGCCGGCTTGCCTCCTGGGTCTCTAATCAGCGAGACATTGGACTCGACAGTATAGGTCACGCCGTCGCCTCGAATGATCTCGTAGGTGAGACCTCTCACGGGAGTTCCGGTGAGGTATATCTGCCTGAACGCCTTGCCGACCTTCTTGATGTTCTCTTCGTTCATGTACCTGCTGTTATTCAAACCGAATAACTCTTCTCTCGATCGTCTTTGCTCTACAGTCACCTGATTATTGAAGAAAGTGAAGCTGCCGGTGATATCTGTCTCCCAGTAACTGTCTGTCATCTGTTCGATGATGGTTCGATATCGCTCTTCGCTCTCTTTGAGCGCCTGATTCGCCTGCCTGCGCTCAGTTATGTCACGAGATAGTCCCCGAAATCCCACCGGCCGGCCTTCTGAGTCTCTTATTAGCGAGACAGTCGTTTCGGCAAACCACTTTGTGCCGTCACCTCGATCCAATTCATACTCGACACCTTTCACAGGAACCCCGGTGCTATACACCTGTTTGAACACCCTGGCAGACTCCCTGATACTCTCTTCATCCATGTACTGTCTGTTGTTGAGACCCATCAGTTCGTCTCTCGATCGCCGCTGCGTGATAGGGACCTGATCGTTGAAGAAGGTGAAGTTCCCGGCGAGATCCGTCTCCCAGTAGCTATCGCTCATCTCTTCGATGATCGTTCGGTATCGCTCTTCGCTCTGCCTGAGTGCCTCGTCTGCCTGCCTGCGCGCCGTGACATCGCGAGAGACCCCGCGAAACCCAACGGGCTTGCCATCTGGATCTCTCATTAGAGCGACATTCGTCTCAGCTATCCACTTCGTGCCGTCACCCCGAATCTCGTCAAGGTAGAGTCCCCTCACGGGCTCACCGGTCAGGTAGACCTGCTTGAACACGGCACGCACCTTCCTGGCCGTCTCTTCATCCATGTACTGTCTGTTGTTGAGACCCATCAACTCTTCTCTCGAGCGTCCGTGCACCCGAACCACCTGGCTGGTGAAAAAGGTGAAATTGCCTGCGATATCCGTCTCCCAATATCCGTCCTCCATTTCGTTGATTATCGTTCGGTATCGTTCTTCGCTGAGCCTGAACGCCAGACCCGACCCGGCCTGTTCGATGCTATCCGGACTCACTCCCTGCGAGCTCATCGCGCGCGCCGACAGCAGTCTTGCGGGTCGCCCATCAAAGGACACATCGCGCGAGTCGATCTCCAATCTGAGGAGAGAGCCAT
>DASYSA010000337.1:0-10031 GCA_036003885.1 Blastocatellia bacterium
CACATCCTGGAGCACGATGCTGAAGTTCGACCTCAGCTCCTCGATGTCCAGTTCTCGAACGTCCACGCCGTCGAGCAGGATCTGCCCACGCTGAACATCATAGAATCGGAGCAACAGATTTGTGATCGTCGTCTTGCCCGCCCCAGTGTGCCCAACGAAGGCCACCCGTTCGCCGGGCCGGACGGTGAACGACACGTCCTTGAGAATCCAATCCTCGTCCTTGTACGCAAACCAGACGTTGCGGAACTCGATCTCGCCCCGCGCCCGGCCGATATGAACCGGCTCTGCAGGGGAAGCAATGGTGACCGGCTCATCCAGCAGCTTGAAGATCCGCTCAGACGAAGCCATTGCAGACTGCAGGATATTGTACTTCTCGCTGATGTCGGAGATCGGTTCGTAGAAGGCCCTCGCAAGCTGAATGAAAGCCACAAGCGTCCCGATGGTCACTGCATTGCGAAGCACCTGGCCGCCGCCATACCAGATGATCAGTCCCATGCCTACGGCGCCGAGGATTTCGACGGCGGGATAGAAGACGGCGTAGTAAAAGATCGTGTCGATGTTGGCTTTTCGATGCGCGTCGTTGATCTCGTTGAACTGGCGCATCTCCTTCTCTTCGCGATTGAACAACTGGACGACGGGCATGCCGGTGATGTGCTCCTGTAAGAAGGCGTTGATGCGCGCGATGCGGAGACGGACCTGGCGAAATGAGTTCCGCGCTCCAAGCCGGAACCATGTGGTCAGTACAGCCAGAAGCGGCAAGATCGCAAACGAGACCATTGCGAGTTTCCAGTTCACCTGGAACATCCAGATCACGATGTAGAAGATCATCGCCAGGTCGCCAAAGATCACTATGACGCCGGCGGTGAACATTTCGTTTAGTGCGTCTACATCGGTTGTCAGCCGGGTCATCAGCCGCCCAACGGGATTGCGGTCGTAGAACTGAATCGGGAGGCGCTGCAAGTGGGCGAATACTTCTCGACGCAGGTCGTACATTATGTACTGCCCCATTGCCTGCATCACGACGGCCTGGGTGTACTGAACAGCGAAGGCCGCCAGGCTCGCGATCAGGAAAACAATAGCGATGAAGGCGACGCCCTGGTAAGCGCTTTCGCCAAAGCCGAGACTCTCTCCCGTATGCTTCAGAAAGATAGCGAAGCTGGATGGCGGATTCGCGTCGTTCGGGGCGAGGAAGAGATCGATTGCGGCTTTGGTCAACGGCGGGCCGGAGAGGACCAATGGAGCGCTCAGAATTGTGAGGACAAGCGAGATGAGGGCCCGCCACTTGTACGGCCACAGATAGGTGAGCAGCCGCCGCATAAGCCGCGAATCGTACGCCTTGCCCAGAACTTCTTCATCGTGATGAGAATCAGTCATTTGTCACTAACTCGCCGCAAGCTCCTCTTCGAGTAGTTGTTTCTCGTGCAGTTCCGCATATATGCCGCCTCGGTCAATCAACTCCTCGTGCGTGCCTCGCTCTGCTATTCGGGCCTCCTCCAGCACCACGATCAGGTCGGCGTCCTTTACCGTCGAAACGCGGTGAGAGACGATCAAGCTCGTGCGCCCCACCATTATTTCTCGAAGATGGCGGAGTATCTTTTCCTCTGTATACGTATCTACCGAAGACAAGGCGTCATCCAGGATCAGGATTCGCGGGCGGCGGATCAACGCGCGAGCAATCGCCGCGCGCTGCTTCTGTCCGCCGGATAAGGTTATGCCTCGCTCGCCTACGAGTGTCTCGAAGCCCCTGGGGAATCCCCTGATGTCGTCTGCAATGCCGGCCTCGGTCGCCGCTTGTTCGATCTCTTCCTGTGAGGCGCTTTCCACGCCAAAAGATATGTTGCCCGCTACGGTCTCGCTGAACAGGAACGTCTCCTGTGGCACATAGCCGATTGACGATCGCAGCACTGCAAGGGGAATCTCCTGAATCGGATGACCATCAATCAGCACCTGCCCTGGTTCGGCGTCGAGCAGCCTCGGCACCAGATTCATGAGCGTGGACTTGCCCGAACCAACCGCGCCTACGAAGGCGACTGTCTGGCCGGGAGCTATGCGCAGGTTGATATCTGCAAGCGCCGGTTCCGAGGCGTCGTTGTACTTGAAGGTAAGACTGCGAAACTCGATCTCGCCGGCTATCTCTGTTATCTCGCTCTTCTGCGCCACGTCGCGTATGGCGGGTTCAATGGACAATACCTGATCCATCCGACCCATCGAAGCCATGCCGCGCTGGAAAATGTTAATGACCCAGCCAAGCGCAATCATCGGCCATACCAGAAAACCAAGGTAGAGGGTGAACTGTACAAACTGACCTATGGAGATGCCGCCTGCGAGACCCTCGTTTCCCCTGATAACCAGCCTTCCTCCGTACCAGAGCACAGCTATGAACCCCAGGCCGATGAAGAACTGCAGTAGCGGATGAAAGATTCCGGAGAGCCGTATCAGTCTCAAATTGCGATTCACGAACTCGCGATTCACGGTTTTGAAGCTCGCCTCCTCGGCACGCTCCTGAGTGTAAGCGCGAATGACGCGAACACCGGCCAACGATTCCTGGGCGCGATTGGAGACCGTGCCGAAGTAGGTTTGGACCTGTTCGAATCTGTCGTGAATCCTCTTGGAGAAGTAGTTCGTCGCCATCACGACCAGCGGCATTGACATAAAAGCCAACAAGGTAAGCCGCCAGTTTATCGAAGCCATTTTCGGCACGAGCAACGCCATTGCGAACAGAGTGTTCATCGAGTACATAAGCGCGGGGCCTACGATCATTCGCACGGCTGAAAGGTCATTGGTGGCCCTCGCCATCAGATCGCCGGTCCTCTGAGTCTGGTAAAACTGGAATGGGAGCTTCTGAAGGTGGGCGTAGAAGTCGTTTCGCAGGTCATATTCGATATGGCGAGACATGTTTATGAGCACACGCCGCTGTATGAAAAGAAAGATCCCTTGAGCAAGTGCGACCAGCAGAAGCATGCCCCCATAGCGCAGCATCGTCTGGGGAGTAGTCCCCGGCTTTTTAAGCGCGTCGATCGCGATGCCCAGGACGTTAGGCGCGATCAGTTTAAACAGATTCGTAACGAACACGCATGAGCCGCCGAAGATGAGCACTGCGCGGTAAGGCTTGAAGTAGCTGACAAGTCTCTTGAACGGAGTCATAACAGATCGCGAATTTCGAATTTCGAATTTCGAGTTTCCATCACTCACCATCGAGCCGTATATAAGTAAGGAGCCCCTTTGCAGCGAGCCGGCCCTTCGAGTCGAAGACATCGCACTCGGCTACAATGATGCGCCGGCCGTCGCGAATCAACCGTGCGTCAGCGATGACTCGACCCTCGCGTATCGCCGACAGGTAGTTGACCTTCATCTCAACCGTCGTGAACCGGTCGTCAGGCTCAGAAGCGCCTACGATCGCAAACGCTACCGCCGTGTCTATGAGGCTGGCAATTGCGCCGCCGTGCATCACGCCCTGCAACTGCAGAAGATCCTTCCGGACCTCCAGGCTCAAACGGGCGCGGCCCTCCTGGACCTCATCGATCTCGATTCCCAACATTTTAGGAAAGTGGTTGGTGTCGAATTTCTCGCGTATCGCTCTTTCTCTGTCAGGAGTTATTTCCATTCCGACTCTTTCTTTGCGGTTGTTTTGCCCTGGTGCGGTCCGCAGGCGCATTCCTGTGGACAGCCAGCTTCGTTCGTGTACGGTTTTGGCTTGATGTAGAACTATGCAAATCAGACTTGCGCTTCTTTAGGCCCGGCGACCACTGAAAAACAGCCAGGTCGCAACGGCCGCCTTCATTGAAGACCACACCCTCAGCTTCGAGCAAAAGCCTTTGCAGATCAGGCTGGTGTGTTATGACGCGTCCCGTCGATATGCTTCCCCGAGAGTTGATCACCCGATGCCACGGGATATCGCGCCCATCACTTGGCGTGGCGTGCATGGCCCATCCCACGAGCCGCGGACTGAAGCGATCGTCCAGGAGCCGCGCGATCTGCCCGTACGTCATGACTCGGCCGCGCGGTATGCGGAGGACCATTCGATATATCTTCTCAAAGACCTGCTCGAAGCCCTTTCTCGTATTCATAAAGCTGATAGTACGCACGCTCAGTCATAGAGGTTCGGCGGCTCGATGCCAAGCAGGCGGTAATAGGTGAAGATCTGACCTCGATGATGAATCTCGTGCTCGGTTAATCCGGACAGCAGAACTTTGCGGCGCATCCGCTTGCCATGGAACTCGACCTCTTCATTCAACTGGTCGAGAGTGAGGTTGGAGACTTCCTCGACCAGTTGTTCGTGCTGGCTATCAAAGGCGTCAGCGATCTGGGCTACGGTTCGATCGGCAAGGTCGAGTCTTTCGGTCCTGATTGAACCCGCAAGCGCCGAGCGCACCAGCCCGAACTCCGCCTCTGGAATGTGACTGATCAATTCGCGCAGGGTGAACATCCCCGGGCTGGGGCGCCACTCCAGATGCCCGTCCGGCGCCGCACGCAGCGCGCGGGAGGTCTGTTTGTGAATTCGGTTCCAATTGCGGACATAGCGCTCCGTCTCAGGACAGCTCATCGTCGCTCCTTTCATTGGCTCGCTAATAGAGAGCGATATTATCAGCGCCGGGTGTGCACTGACCAGCGCAGCCCGGGTCGGAGCAGTTTGGTATGATTCTCTACAAAAACGTGCTCCGCTCATCAGCAGAAACCTGCTCTGCGGAGTAACGCTTTAAAGCACAACCGCGTGACACAGAAGGGTCACTGCCGGGTCGTGTAAATCAGAACGTGGCAAAAACAGGTCAAAAAGGAGGTCTGGCAGCCCGGCAGTTCAAGGGATTCCTGGGATAGGCGGGCCAGCTACTCCTTTGGGGCATCGCAGAAATGGGTTCTTTAACACAAATTGTCAACGACCTCTGACGTAAATTGTCAACGAAAGGTCAGGAGAGGCAGCCTCACTATGAAAGTTAATCCTTAACCGCATCGGCTTAATTCGCACGATGCAATTGATTGCAGTTGAAGGATTAGCCTTGAGGAATGGACTGGCACGGTCATTGCACAAGCGTACACCGGTTCTACAGTTCGTCAGTTTGATAAAGAAACCTCTTCTGCTCAGAGCAACTGCGGGATGGAGAACTAAGTGGTGAAGAATGGAAGGGAGGATGGGGGCCCTGCCTTCCATTCAACGCCAACCTTGAGATGACGAGCAGGTCGCTCGGGTACAGAACCAAGATAAAGCAATACTGAGAGAAGCGACAGACAGAAATAAGTTCAGGGTGTAGAGGCACAAGGGGGCGTGGCTCTATATCGTGACTTAGAAGCCGCTGATCACGAAAGTGATCAGCGGCTTTGATTTTTGGGGTAGTCCTTTTCTCGCCCGGATACTATTGAGATCGAGACGCCAGGGCCTTTTGGTATCTCTCCATCACCCAACCGGGAGGATCAGGTTCCTGATCCAACTTCATCTTCAAGCCAAGACTGAGGCTCCAACGGTGGAGCCACGAGGGGCCCATCCGTCCAACAAAGTCATCGCGGGTCTCGTACGCCTTGTCCTCCAGCGCGCGGTCGAGCGTTGTGAATCCATAGCCGCGGCTTTCCAGTCTCTTTAAGATCTCATCCATGCAATCGGCGTTGATGTCGTTGGCGTGGATCAACAGAATCTGCGTGATCTCACGACCGAAGGTCTCGCGCGACAGTCCCTCGAAGAAACCAAAAACAGAGTCGTTGTACTCCAGATAGGCTGCGAGAATGCGCCTCAACAGTGGTTGATCGTTCGCCTTCCGCGCTTCGACGTAGAGTTTGTTGAAGATGTAGTCGCTGTTTTCGACAGTGAATGGCGCAATCTTATATCCGCGAGTCTTGAGAAACTGCTCGAACGAGTCTTTCACCTCTTTCGTCGGGCCGGTGTGAGTGAACGGGTGACGGAAATAGAGCTGATAGGGACCTGCGTTCCGCATCAAGCGCCGAGTGATGACTTCGCCGTGGATTACGTCGTCCTCATACTGCGGCAGAGGCGTCGTCTGGAGGTCGGGATGCGAGAAGGTATGATTGCCCAGAATAAAGCCGGCTTGCACCCACTGCTGGAGAATGGCGATGCGAGCATCCATCTCCCCCGGGACGTGTAGCTGGCGCTCATTCACAAAGGCGATGGCGGGCGCGCGATGTCGTTTGAGCGCCGCCAGTATTTCCGATGTCGTTCGGCGCGTGTCGACGAGACTACCTGAATCGAGGGCTTTCGGGAGATCGTCGAACGTGAGTGCAACGGAGCGCGCAGTTTGAGCCTCGGAGGATGGCCCGAGGCAAATCAATACTAATACAAGAAAATAACGCATGATCTCTGACCTCTGATCTCTGACCTCTGATCTCTGACTTCTGACCATCTCGCATCATACCTCGTCGAACTCCGGCTGGTATCTGACCATGCCCTTGTGTCCCGTGAGCGTACCCTCTCGCAGTTCCATCGCCATGAAGACTTCGTCTGGAACATCGTATTGACACTGAAGTCCGAACCGGCTCGCCGGAACGAAGCCAAAGCGCGGGTAGTATTCGGCGTGTCCCACCAGGACGACGCAGTCGTGACCCGCCTGGCGGCAGGTATTCAGGGCACTCTCTATCAGCAACGACCCAATGCCGCGTCGCTGATGCTCGGGTAACACGGCCATCGGACCGAGACCCAGTGCTGAGAAGGTTTCATCAACCGGCTCGCCTGACCCAATAGTCACCGGGCTGAGAAGGAGATGCCCGACTACTCGATTGTCCTCCACGGCGACCAGCGAAAGCGCAGCCTTGCCGCGGTCACGCAGCGCTTCAACGAGGTTCGCCTCAGCAGGCGTCCCAAAAGCCTGTTCGTTGACCCGACGAATCTCCGAGACATCTTCCGGTGTTTCGCTCCGCACTGTTGCCATCTGCCCTCCTGAAGATGCGCCAGCTGGCGCGGCGATCTACTTATCGACTAACGAAAGGTCCAGAGGCTCGGTTCATCCAGGTGAGGGACCGCGTTGAAGCAGTCGAGTGAGAACCTGCCTCCGCCGAAGACGAACTCCGTCAACGAACAGTTGCGAACGCGCCAGTTAATCTCTATCGCGCTGCGGTCCGGAGCCCCCACAGCCAACTGGACGGCAACGCCGATTGGGCCTCCCGATGTGAAGACGGCGATTCGTCTTCCTCCGCCTCCGCCTTCGGTGATGCGTCGAATCGCGCTTTGAACTCGATCTCGAAACGCCGGCCAGGGCTCAACGTCCGGAGAGTCGATCGTGCCCTCGAGCCACTGAAGTACGACCACTTCAAACATTCTTTGAAAATGCCGGTTGCGTCTGGTCTCGGCTCGTTCGAATGCCTCAACCAGAGCCTTGAACTCCGGATCCCTCTCGGCAAGTTGAGGCGCAAGCCGCTCGAGAATTCCGTTCGAGTCGTATTCGCTCAACTCCTGAATCTCGACTGGTGGAGGCAGCGACAGTCGAGCTTCTTCGGCGGTTGCCGCGGCTAATTCGGCGGTTTGGCGCTGGCGCAGCAGGGGACCGGTGTAGACTTCATCGAAACTGAGACGTTGGCGAGCCCAGAACTCGCCCAGCTTTTGAGATTGTGCCTCTCCCACCGGCGAGAGCCTGTCGCTCTCTTTCTGGAATGGCATTGCCTGGCCGTGCCGTACGAGAGTCAGTGTGCTCATAGAGGAAATGCGAAATGCGAAATGCGAAATGCGAATTGCGACGAATTTCGCATTTCGCATTTCGAACTTCGTATTTCACTCATGTTTTCTCAGTTCGATCTTTGCGATCGCTTCGCGATGAACTTCATCGGGTCCGTCGGCAAGCCTCAGCGTACGAGCCCCAGCCCACGCCGCCGCGAGACCGAAGTCACCGCAGACCCCGGCGCCACCGTGAGCCTGAATCGCCCGGTCAAGCACGCGGAGAGCCATATTGGGCGCAATCACCTTGATCATCGCAATCTCGGCGGCGGCCACTTTGTTTCCGACCGTATCCATCATATAGGCGGCCTTGAGTGTCAACAGTCGCGATTGCTCGATCTCCATGCGCGACATCGCGATGTCTGCCCGAATAGTACCCTGGTCCGCAATGGTCTTGCCGAACGCCAGCCGGGATTTCACTCGCTTACACATGTCTTCGAGCGCGCGCTCCGCAAGGCCGATCAAGCGCATGCAGTGATGTATCCGGCCGGGCCCCAACCGTCCCTGAGCAATCTCGAAGCCTCGCCCTTCGCCGAGCAGAATGTTGGACAGCGGCACACGCACATCTTTGAAGGTCGTCTCTGCGTGGCCATGAGGCGCGTGATCGTAGCCGAAGACCGTTAGCATCCGGTCGACGCTCACGCCCGGAGTGTCCATTGGCACAAGGATCATGGACTGTTGCCTGTGCCTCGGCGCGGTGGAATCGGTCTTGCCCATGAAGACCGCGATCCTGCATCGAGGGTCGCCCGCTCCAGAAGTCCACCACTTTCGCCCGTTGATCACGTACTCGCCGCCGGCGCGTACGATACTAGCCTGAATATTGGTGGCGTCCGACGACGCAACGTCGGGCTCGGTCATCGCGAAGCAGGAACGAATCTCACCTTCAAGCAAGGGTTTGAGCCAGCGCTCTTTTTGCTCATGGCTGCCATAGCGCTCGAGAACTTCCATATTGCCGGTGTCAGGCGCCGAGCAGTTGAAGACTTCAGGAGCCATCGGTGAGCGGCCCATAATCTCGCAGAGCGGCGCGTATTCCAGATTCGTGAGACCCGCGCCGTACTCACTTTCCGGCAAAAAGAGATTCCACAGCCCCGCAGCCCTCGCCTTCTTCTTCAGTTCTTCGACGATGGCGGTCGGTTGCCACCGATCGCCTTCATCGATTTGCCGATAGAAGGTCTTCTCATTTGGGTAAACGTTTTCGTCCATAAATGCGGTCAGTCGTTTCTGAAGTTCCTTGACCTTATCGGTATGTTCAAAATTCATCTCGCCGTCCTTTCAAGCTGGAGATTGCTGCGGGTAGAGAATCATTGCCAGAGACCTTACGGGCGTCCTCCGCGGACGGCCCCTCGTTGTACGTTGTTGCAATCTTACATTCCCGTGGAAGCCGCCAGAGAGCCGTCCACAAGTTCGTGAGCATTTACCTGGTTCGCGCGATGAAGTCCAGGAGTACTGCAGCCAGTTCTTCGCCCTTGTCCTCCTGAAGAAAGTGGCCCGCGCCGGTAATCGTTGTGTGTGGCTCTCCTCGTGCGCCCGGGACAAGCTTCTGAAATACACGATCCCCGCCTCGCGTAACCGGATCGCAATCGCTGAACGCAGTCAAAAAGGGCTTGTCCCATTGTCGCAACACCTCCCACGCTCGGCGATTCGCCTGAGAGGCAGGATCGTCCGGACGAGTCGGAACCAGGGTAGGGAAGGCACGCGCCGCCGCCTTGTACCGATCATCCGGGAAGGGAGCATCATACGCGGCGACAACTTCGGGCGAAAGCTCGGTCTGACACGCGCCCCTGACTATGCCGCCAACGTGAAAGTCAGGAACCGTCTGAGAGTAATTCTGCCATCGCATGAACGCGTCGGTCATCGGCTGGTCGCCAGTCGGCAATCCGGTGTTCGCGGCCAATATTCGAGCGATTCGAACCTGATCCTCGGCGGCGACTCGAAGGCCAATGAGCCCACCCCAATCCTGGCACACCAGTGTGATGCCAGTCAGTTCCAGCTTCTGAATGAACTCCGCGATGATGTGGACGTGAAACCGATACGAATACCCGTCCCGGTCTACCAGCTTGTCTGAGCGGCCGAAGCCGATCAGGTCCGGAGCGATGGCTCGATAGCCGGCAGCCGAGACAAGCGGAATCATTTTACGGTAGAGATAGCACCACGAGGGCTCACCGTGCAGCATGACCACGGGCGGCGCTCCAGAAGGGCCTTCGTCGATGTAATGCAGGCGCAACCCGTTGACCTCGACATAATGAGGATCAAAATCATAACCCTGCAGATTGGCGAAGCGCTCGTCAGGTGTTCGCAGAAACTCCAATGCCGACCCTCCTCAGACAAGCAACGTAGCGCAAGATCGTATCCTGCGTAGCGTGTTTAATCAATGATGGAGGAT
>DASYSA010000338.1:0-9497 GCA_036003885.1 Blastocatellia bacterium
TTTTTCCTAACCAAGGTATGCGAAAGGAAGGTTTCATGAAAGGAAGATCTTGTTCTGGTTACTTAGCTCTTGAGTTCGTTTTGAGGGTGGGTGTTCTGTTGACGGGCGTCTTGCTGACAGCAGCGGTAGAGGCACAAGTCCGTAGGCAGCATGCGAAGAAGTTCCAATCCCCGAAATCGATGACCAGTAGGGGTGCCTCACGCCTTGATGCCGCCGCTTCGTTTCGGCAACCGTCAGGGAAAAAAGTAGAGTGAGCCGGTTCTGCCGGTCCCGTCCACTTTATTAGTCATAAAACCTAAAAGGAGAACAGCTATGAGACCCACAATACGCGGTACCGCTGTCATCGTATCGTTGACTCTCTTTGTATCGCTTGGCTGGATATCCAGCGGTCAGGCGCATACTCCTGTCGATTCCGGGGTTGTCGTACGCAACTGGAATCAATTGGCGCTGGACACCGTGCGAGTGAAACTTGCAAGTGATGCTCAGGCAGCGCGGCTCTATGCAATGGTCAATGTTGCGATTTATGATGCGGTCAACGGTATTGCCTCGAGACACGGTTCGCAGGACCGCGATCACGCCTTAGTACCGCCAGACGGCGCTCCAGCTCAGGGGGACCTCGTTGCCGCTGCGGCGAGCGCCGCGCATGCGGTGATGATTGGGCTCTACCCGGATTTGGCTTCGCAGTTCAATGCACAGCTTGCGAGCGATCTGTCAGGGCTGGGCGGAACCGGGCCGGTGTCGGCGGGACGGCATTGGGGTGAACACGTCGGCGCACAGGTCCTGTCAGCGCGAGCAATTGACGGCTCAAGCCCCGATGAGAGCCAGCCGGGAGGAGTTGGTCCAGGACAGTTCAGGGCTACCTGGTCCGGCACGCAGTTTCGCAATCTATTGCCATTCGCGATTGCTGATTCAAGCGTCTACGTCAGCGCCGGCCCTCCGGCCCTCACAAGTCTTGACTACGCAGCCGCGTTCGCAGAGGTGAAGCTGCTGGGCAATGCGGCGATTCCGGACGCTGAGAAGCTCGACACCTTCCAATATTGGAGCCTTGGCGCGGGAACAAGCCAGCCCCCCGGGGCGTGGATCCAGATAGCTCTCGCGGTAACCAACGATGGGCCGCTTCAGCTCCCGGAAATGGCGCGGCTGTTCGCGCTGCTTAGTATGGCGATGGCCGACACCGTCGCGCCTACTTATCAGACTAAGTTCCTCGTTCACGCCTGGCGCCCAGCTACGGCGATTCGGGAAGCTGATACAGACGGCAATCCGAACACCACCGCAGACCCAGGATGGGGTCCACGCGCCGGGGGAATAGGAGGATCGCCAGAGCACTGGTCCGGACACAGCTCGTTCAGTGGAGCCGCGGCGCGAGTGCTCGCCGGCTTTTTCTGCCAGGACAGCATTTCATTCACTCTTGTTACCGATTCCGCGCCGGGGGGGCAGGCACGCACCTATCCCAGCTTCTCGGCGGCCGAGGTCGAGGCGGGGAGATCGCGTGTAGTAGGTGGAATCCACTTCGAGTTTAGCAACCAGGCAGGCATTGCCGCGGGCCACGGTGTCGCGTCGGAAGTTCTATCTCAAAAACTCCTTTTGAAGCATGGCCCAACACACTTCGGCCAGTGTCCCTTGTAAACATGAATACCACCTCATGTCCGGCACGCGCGAAAATCGTGAACCATCGACAAGCTGAAACGCGAGGCGCAAAGCGGCCACCTTAAGGAAAAGGCGGCCGGTTAGCTGTTCACCGTGCGCCGCATCACTGGCGGGGCTTGCCGCTCTGTACGCCGGCCGGCCGCAACGATTTGTCAGGGTAATCAGGCGCCGAAGGAACCGGATTGGGCTTCTCACGGATCAAGCGTTCCAGGTGCTGGATTGCCCCTTCCAACTGTGCGTCCTTGCCCATAAACGTAGCATGCGGAAGATTGTCGACCACGATGTCCGGATCAACACCGTGTCCTTCTATGAGCCACGCGCGCTCCGGACCATACACGCCGGTTTCGCCGGTCGTAGCAATGCCTCGGTCTGCCAGCGCATTACTCGCACTCAACCAAACCTCTCCGCCCCACGTGCGAGTACCAATGATCTTTCCAAGCCCCAATCGCCGGAAGCCTTCACTGAATGCTTCGCCGTCTGAGGCAGTCCATTCATCACAAATCACAACCAGGTACCCGCGGAACGCTTGCTGCATATTCCAGTAAGGTCTGCCGGTTCGTCCCTGCCAGTACATCCAGGCCTTGCGCAACAGCTTTCCCAGTATCCAGCTATCGATGTTGCCGCCGCCGTTGTGACGGACGTCTATGATCAATCCGTCGCGTGTGAAGACCGGCGTGTACTCTTCCACCCACTGATTGATGTCGTTGGATCCCATAGCCCGCAGGTGAACGTAACCGATTCGCCCGGCGGACGCCTGCTCAACCATCAAACGTCGCGTGTATTCCCATTCGCGATAACGAAGATCATTCTCATCCCCCATTGAGATCGGTTTGACGAGAACATCGCGCGTCTCTGTTTTGCCTTTCGGGCGAACGCGCAACAGCACCTGTTTGCCCACCTGGTTGCGTAGAAGCTCTCCGGGATTCGCGGCAGATAAATCCTGACCATTGATCGAGACGATCGCATCGCCTTCACCAACATCGACTCCCGGCCGAGCAAGCGGCGCAATCTTATCGGGACGGTCGGGATCGTACTGATACACATGTTGGACAACGTAAGCTCCTGAAGAGTCACGTGACAACTGCGCGCCCAGCGACGCGAGGGCGATCTGATCGATTCCGCGGCGGATATCGCCTCCGCCCACGAATGTATGCAGCATCGACAACTCACTGACCATCTGCGAGATCAAATCGCTGAGTTCTGACCGGTCGTGCACGCGGTTAACAAGCTCGGCATACTTGTCGCGCATCGCGGGCCAATTGACCCCGTGCATCTTCGGGTCATAGAAATAATCGCGATGCAGCCGCCACGCATCGAAAAAAGCCTCACGGAACTCATCGCTCGGGATAACCGAGAAAGTCCAGTCCTTCAACTCGATGCGGGCGTCTGCGAGCGTCTTTGGATCCCTCATAGCCGCTTCGCGAATTGAGGTGTCGAGAACAAAGAGATCATTCTGTTTGCGCGCAAGCACCTTCTTGCCGTCGCCGGAAATTTCGAAACCAACTACGCCTTCCAGCAGCGTTTCAGGCTTGTTGTCCGGCTTGTTTGTGATGTCCAGAGCCTGCAGCGCGTTCTTATCGCGGTTTTGCGGATCGCGATTGATCCAGAACAGACGCTTGCCGGCTACCGAGAGGTTGGAATAGTTGCCGGGAGGCACGGGCACTTCCTGAATGCGCGCTGCGATTCCGTCGAGATCTATTTCGATCTTCGGCGGCTCAGCAGGTTTCGCGGAGTCCGCTGCATCCGGAGGCTTCTGTCCGTCCGCGGCCTTTGGCGGTTCGGCGGGCTTCGTGGCTTGCGATGAGTCGGAATGCAATTCGTCGGGCGGCTCGAGAGGTGAAGTGAGACCCTTCTTCAAAGCCAATTGATAAATCTTGATTGCCCGGTCGAAGTAGGGATCCGGCTGGCGCGAACCCCACGGCGAACCAACAACTGATCTAAGCGAGCGGTCGGAGATGAAATAAATCCACTTGCCGTCTGAACTCCACGAGGCAGCGTCGTTGTTATACCGGTCAGTGGTGAGCGGCGTGGTGACCCCGGTCTCAACGCTGTAGAGAAGGATCCGCGAAAGTTCATTGTCGGCGTTTTGTGAAAAAGTCAGCCACCGGCTGTCTGGTGACCAACGAACTCGTCCAAACACCGGGCCGGCGCTGTGGTAGTTGGCAAGCGCTATTCGCTTCTCGGTCTTTGCCGCGGTATTCAACAGCCAGAGCTGGCTGTTCTTGTCCTGATGAGCGATCCACTTCCCATCTGGCGACGGCACGCCTTCCCACCGAAGCACGCTCCCGCCTTTGGTCAACTGTTCGCCTGCGCCAACACCATTGGCCGGAAGCTTCCACAGTTCCACCTCTCCGCTTTCGGTTGAAAGCACGAGCACTGACTTGCCATCGGGCATCATAGAAGCTTCGCGGCAGCGGCCAGGCTTGTGGGCGAGAACGTCCACGAAGCGGCCTTGCTTTACCGGCGCGACGAAGACTCGGCCACGAGATGTGAGAACTATACGATCTCCACTGGGAGATAGAGAAATCGCGGTGGTGTAGTCCAGCGGATTCTTCACCCAACGTTCGCGCAGGTGATCGAAGTCGGAAGCGAGCTCGATCGCCACCACCTTGTCCGAGCCCGAAGCGATGTCATAGAGACGGATGTCTGCGCCAAGCTGGTAAACGATGCGTCCATTTGAGAGCGAGGGAGACTGGACATCCCAACCTTGATGGTGGGTGTGCTGCCTGAGGCCCTTCCCGTTTTGGTCCATCGACCAGAGGTTCATCGTGCCGTCTCGATCCGACGAGAAATAGATGCGGCCATTCCACCACATTGGGTTCTTGCTTGTGCCGGGAAAGTCCGGCGTCAACGGAACGGCCTCGCTCGCGCCGTCAAATTTCCACAGGTTCTCGGCGGTTCCTCCCTGGTACCGTTTGGTGAAGCTGCCTTGCGGAGCCAGACGAGTGAAGAACAGAGTTCGACCGCTCGGTTCGTAGGTGCCTTGTGCGGCCTGGCTCAACGGAACGATCTCGACTTTGTTATCGCGGTCGATTGTAGCGAGCTTTGTGTCCGGGAGTGTTGAATAACGGCCGGTAGCAAACAGGATCTTTCCATCCGGGGTCCAGCCGACGACCGATGTATTTCCGCCATCGAAGGTGCGCCGAATCGGCAAGCCCCCGGACGCAGGGATCGTGTAAACCTCGGTAGGTCCTTCGTAGCTTGCGGAGAAGGCGATCGTCCTGCCGTCAGGCGAAAACGCGGGCCGGATTTCCTCTCCCAGGTGAGTGGTAAGTCGTCGTGCAACGCCGCCTTGAACGCTTACTTCCCACAGATCGCCTTCTGAGGTGAAGACAATCGTCTCACCCGAGATCGCCGGAAAGCGATAATAACCGCGGTTCTGCTGAGCCGAAACCAGCGTGACCAGAGCCGCCGTGAGAGACAGAATCGAGAGGAGTCTCAATAATAGATGTTGCATAGGCGCAGAAACTATCATGGATGGTCAATCGGATGAAACACCGCGAAGGCCTTTCAGCCAGAATGGTCCCGCTGCCGTGGCGATCGGTGCCGGAAAAATACTCGCTAGGCCCTTTGCCCGAAGGCTGTGAGCCAGACCTTTTGATGTCCATCGTCTGATTTCCCCCAGTTGATGCTTATAGTCGTTTGTCTCGCGTTTGTCTTGTGACTACAAAGAAACTTTCAGATTCGTTCCGTTATTGCTCATAATCCTGACCGTGCTTGTCATAGCAACTCTCAGCGACCAGTCATCTGCTCCAGGTGCTCGGGGTACCGAGCCCCTTGCACTGTGATCTTTGAGGAGGCGGTATCGATCTCCCGGAGATCGTCCGGAGTAAGCTCGACGGAAGCCGCTCCGATGTTCTCCTCCAGCCGGTTCGGTTTCGTGGTTCCCGGGATTGGAACAATCCAGGGCTTCTGCGCAAGAAGCCAGACGAGCGCGATTTGAGCGGGTGTCGCCTTCTTCCGTTCTGCGGTATTTCGAAGCAGATCAACCAGGGCCTGATTGGCTTTCCGAGCCTCCGGCGTAAAGCGAGGAACGATGTTGCGGAAGTCGGAACTGTCGAACGTTGTGTTTTCGTCGATCTTTCCCGTGAGGAAGCCTTTACCAAGTGGACTAAATGGCACGAACCCGATTCCGAGTTCCTCGAGCGTCGGCAACACTTCCGCTTCAGGATTTCTCCACCACAGCGAGTATTCGCTCTGGAGCGCAGTGATGGGCTGGACTGCGTGTGCGCGACGGATCGTTTGCACTCCTGCTTCAGAAAGGCCAAAGTGCTTGACCTTGCCTTCCTGAATGAGGTCCTTCACCGCTCCCGCCACGTCTTCGATTGGCACGTCCGGATCAACGCGGTGCTGATAGAACAGATCGATCGTATCGAGCTTGAGTCGCTTGAGCGACGCTTCGGCAACCTCTTTAATGTGCTCTGGCCGACTATCCACGCCACCCAAACCGCGCGCCACCGCGGGATCAAGTTTGAATCCGAACTTCGTTGCGATCACCACCTGTCCACGGAGGGGAGCGAGTGCTTCGCCAACAAGTTCTTCGTTCGTAAATGGACCGTACGCTTCAGCGGTATCGAAGAACGTGACGCCCCGTTCGGCCGCCGTGCGAATGAGAGAGATCATCTCCTGCTTATCGGCAGGCGGACCGTACCCATAGCTCATACCCATGCAGCCAAGCCCGAGAGCCGAGACTTCCAGATTACTGTTTCCAAGTTTGCGCTTTTTCATTGTTTCTCCTTAGAGGTATCACCCGGGTTATTCAGATTTAAGAGAAGCCATATCGATGGAGAAGCGATCCAGTTGCTTGCTCATTCTTTTGTATAAATAGTCCCCTCAAATCTTATTACGGCTGAGCCGTTTGTTCACCTGATTACTTCAATTCTTGTGCCACATTACAGTGCGCGCATGGCGATTGAGCTGTTGAACTAAGAGATCGTTGAGCGCGGCACGAGCTTGAGCGTCGTGGATCGTGCCTCAGGACTGACGATGCTTCGGATGATGCTTGCGTCGTAGCGGCGGTACTTGGTGCGATACTCTGCGTCAATCTGGTCGTTGAGGTCGTGTGCGGCGTCCACGAAGGTGACATCTCTCTCGACGCTGCCAGCCCAGATCCGACCCTGGTGGCGCCACTGGGTGCCGCGGAACCAGGCGGAGGTGCGTCCGTTAACGGATCGGACGTAGATCTGGTCGCCGTGACGGACGACCCAGATCGTCACCGGCTTCAGAAGCGTCCCGTCGCGTCGTACGGATGCGATTTGCAGTTCTTCTTCTGCTGCGATCTTGTCGAGCTCCTCGCTTGTCCAGGTGGTGGCCACGTATTGACGGGGATCTCAATGGTCATCGAAGCGGCAGCCGGGAACACTGGGTCTTCTCGGGAGGTTTCTACGTAGACTTTTGAGGAGACCTCTGAAGACTGGATAAACAGATTTCGTATTCCAATTCTGCTCCCTTTCTAGTTTTGTTCTCACCACCTCGGACTGTAAGATAGCACCGACTGTCAGGGGCTCGTAGAATGCTAAAACAATAATCATGGAAGAAGGGATGCTTTCTACCTTTTCATGACTGTAGCCGTGCGACCATGAAGGTAAGCGTGCAGCGTTTGTTTCGTGGTGCCGTCCACAGGTCGTTTAAGGGAGTCCCGGACTTCAATTAACGAAGGGAAGATGGATTTGGATTCTATGCCAAAAGAAACTTTACTAGCGGTGGTCGCAAGCCTGCTACTCGTGTGTTCGGCACAGGCGCAGGACCAGAAGAAGTTTGAAGCAGGAATGCAGTTTTCGATGCTCCGGGAGGGCAACGGTGTCTTCAACTTCGGCCCTACGCAAATTCTCGCCAACCCTCGTGTGGACCGCACGCCGCTTGGATTCGGCGGTCGGATTGGTTACAACATCAACCGATTCTGGTCTCTTGAGGTGGAAGCGAATGTCTTCCCCGAACAGAATAGATTGGACCTGGGAGATATCGTTTGCTGTGCAAATGGAACCGTGATCGATGGACGCATAGTTGAAGGACTTGCGGGAACCAAGATCGGACTACGCAAGGGGAAACTGGGTATCTACGGAAGACTCAGGCCGGGCTTTCTGCACTTTAGCAGATCCCTGGGTGACTGTACCCCTATCCCCGGCATCGGGCCGCAGTGCAGTTTCGATAAAGGCCGGACAGACTTCGCTCTGGACGTTGGGGGTACAGTGGAGCTGCACATTTCGGAAAGATGGTTTATGCGTTCCGACGTGGGTGATATTATTCAGCGGTTCTCAGGACTCCCGGGAGACAGACAAAGACTACCGTTTCTTCTATCAGACACGAGCTCACAGCTATACCACAACTTCCAGTTCACGACTGGCGTTGGCTACCGCTTCTGACCAATGAGTTCGTTTGGAGTTCGAATCTCTTAGTTTGATTTTCTGGCAAGAATCAGGAGTATGCGAAGCCCGCGTCGAACGCCCCTACCTCATCTACTAACACACACACAATTCCCCGCTTCTTCTTGACCGCGGTTTTCCCAGCTGATCGAAGTGTTTGTGAGCAAAGTTGCCGAACTAATCAGTTGCCGCCTTCGAATCCTCACCGGGTCAAAACGCGGCTCACCAGGCCTTCAACCGAATGTGAGGTTCCCGCTAAATGTGATAATGTGAGCCCGACAATGTTTAACTACTTTCGGCACATAAGACCTCTCTATGTGAGGTGCACCTGTGAGATTCGGGTTGTATTGAGCGTCGCGGCGTGTTCATGCGTGCTTGCGGCAGCGAGTACTCTTGCAAGTTTGTTCTCTTTACGCGTCTGCGCTCAGCAGCCTGCACCAGCGACACCGGTCGTGGTCCAACCTGGTGCGCCGGGTAAACCGACGCGGACTCTTCCCTCAACAACGAGGGCCACTCTGCCGCCAGCCTCGCCGGCGGATGTGCAGTTCATGCAAGGCATGATCACGCATCACGCTCAGGCGGTTGAGATGACTGCGCTGATCGAATCACATACCGAGAACAAAGATGTCGGGTCACTGGGGGCGCGAATCAGCAGGTCGCAATCGGACGAGATAAAGTTCATGAGGCGTTGGCTGGCGTCTCGCGGACAGCCAACTTCGATGCACGACATGTCGCACACGAATATGTCGCACGGGGAGATGTCGCACGAGTCGATGGCGCTTATGCCTGGGATGCTTACCCGGGAGCAGATGGAGGCGCTCAGGAAAGCGAGAGGCGAGGAGTTCGACCGTCTGTTTTTGACAGGGATGATTCAGCACCACGGCGGCGCTTTGACCATGGTGAAAGATTTGTTCGATACTGCGGGCGCAGGCCAGGACGCTGAACTGTTCAACTTCGCAACGGATGTAGACAGCGGGCAGCGCGCCGAAATCCGGATCATGCAAGGAATGTTGGAGAAAAAAACTTCAGGGGATAAACGATGAATCGAGTACTCACGATGACCTTCCGTTCGCTCGTAGCTTTAATTCTTTTGGGGTCGTGTTTCGCCGTAAAGACGCAGGCCCAAACGCCTTCGTCTCAAGAGTCAAAGAAACCTAACGCCGACCAAAAGAAAGCAGAAGAGGATCCGTTTGCTCCTGCGCCCGCGCCGCCGCTCCCTGCCGGAATGACCGGCTCGGATGCCAACGACCCGCGAGCAAAACTGACACCGGGAATGTACGACGCAGGCGAAATATCGAAGGGCTTGAAGCATCTTCAGCTCCTCAAGAAACCTGATGCCTTTCAACTCGGCTCGGCCGATCCTGATAATGCGAAAGTGCAGAAGACCTTAGGTATGATGGGCATTGCCGACCCCTCAAAGATGCCCAAGCCGATGCAACTGGTTATGGCTCAACTGGCGTTTGCAAACTCGGACCTTGCGTTCCAGGG
>DASYSA010000339.1:0-13629 GCA_036003885.1 Blastocatellia bacterium
GACCGATCCGTGCAGCATGGAGCAATGTACTCGTGCGTTATCGGCAGATACTCGGGCATCGGGTTCGGCAGAAGCGCGATGCGGCAGCGGCAAACGGAAAGCGCGGCGCCCAGTTCATTGACGATCGCCTGCAACACCGCATCCGAGTCCAGAGAGCGGTGAACGGCCGAGTTGATCTTGCTGATAAGCGCTTCTCGCCGCGCAGATTCTCCGGCCTCGCGATATAGCTCAGCCTGATAGAGCGCGACTGCCGTCTGCTCCGTAACCAACCGTATCAGACCAATCTCTTCTTCTGAGAACTCCCGAGCCCGGTCAAACTGCTCCAAAGCCAGCACTGCGACTGTCTGCCCGTTATACGCAACCGGGGCGAAAGCCATCGCGCGCACGCCGAGCCGCACGCCTATTGCCTTCACTATAGGATGGCCTTCGTTTGTATCGGGGATCGCGACTATTTCGCCGGCCAGCAATTGGCCGAGCAAGGGCGCGCTTTGTATGTCCAACCTGGAGCCGAGCAGACTTGGGACAAGGACGCTTTCGCGGTATTCGGCGCGCACTCTCAGCGCGGTTGTCAGGCGGCGATCGTTGGGTCTGGCGTCTCGGTCCGGCTGCATGTAAATCACTGCGCGGGTGACGCCGAGATTGACACCAATTCCGTCGACGGCAAACGAAAGCAAGGCATCGACGCCAACCGCAGTCCTGATGGCCGTGAGCAACCTGTTGGTCAACGCTTCGCGATCCGCGGCGCTCCTGGCTCTTTCGTTCGAATGTGTTTGGTAGATCAACTGGCTCAGGCAGGAGCCTACAGCGCGAGCGCAGTGCTTCTCACTGTCGGACCAATATCGCGGTTTGTCCCGGTAGAGGATCAGGGCCCCGATAACCCGCGAATCCAGAATGATCGGCGCGGTCAGAATCGAACTGATAGAAGGCGCGGGGGTCGACTCACCTAGTGCGTGCAGCAACAGAGCTCCTATCCGGGAGTTTCCATTCAGATCGGAGATCTCGCTCAGATCAGAGCAGTCTTGAATGCCGCGGCCGATCTCACCATCGACCAGATCGAGTCTCTCTTGCACGGCCGCGACAATTTTCGCTGAGCAGTAGGTCGCTGCAACCCTGACCGCATTGTCGGTACTGAGCACTACAGAACAACGGGCTGCACCAAGCGCGCGGCCCAGTTCCCGGGCCCCGGTTGCAAGGCCGGCGGTGAGATTGCTCGGGGAGCGCAGGCACTGCCCAATCTGGTCGACGAGAGCCCAGTACTCGGATTGGTTATCGCGGCGAAGAATCCTTTTGCTGAGGAGTGAGAGCTTCATGATCAAGCGAGTAACTGTCCGTGGTCAGTTGTCCGTTGTCCGTTGTCAGTGGTCGGTCATTCCTGATGACGACTTGACAACGAGAACCAAACAACGGACAGCGGACAACGGGCAACTGACAACCTCATCTCACATCAATCTCTCCGACGACCGACTCGATCTTCACCTGGTTGCCGGATAGTGTAAGGGCGGAGTAGCGAAGCTTTCGGCCGGTAGCATCGTCCTCCAGGATGAGGCCGGGTTCGGCCGCAAGAGCCCTTATCTGTTGCCAGACGTCGAGTGGAACCGAAGTGAAGGCACTTACGACTTGCGGGTCGAAGTGGCTGCCCGAACACCGAATCATCTCATCGGCTGCGGCCTCAAATGGGAGAGCGGCGCGATACGGCCTGTCCGAAGTCATCGCGTCGACCGCATCAGCCACGGCGAAAATCCGGGCGCCCAGACATATGGTTTCACCGGTTACACCGGCCGGATATCCGCTGCCGTCGTAGCGTTCGTGATGCTCTGCGACGATCTGGGTCGCTCCCTGAAGAAAGTCGATGCCCCGCAGTATCTCGGCGCCGTAGTCAACGTGACGCCGCATATGAGCCCACTCCTCCTCGCTAAGCGCGCCGCGTTTGAGCAGGATTGCATCCGGCACGCCAATCTTGCCTATGTCGTGCAGCAGCGCTCCGTGTTCGAGGGTGATCAGATCGCGGCCGGCCAGACCGAGTTGTTTGCCCAATCCAATGCAGTAGGCCACAACTCGATCCGAATGGCCCCTTGTCTCGACGTCGCGCGCTTCAAGGGCTGCGGCAAGCGCCCTGAGAGTGGCTCGATAGTTGAGATATAGCTTCTCCAGCGTCGTGTTGAGATTGTCATTGGCGAGGCTCAATTCAGTGGTCCGCACGCTGACCAGATCCTGAAGGTGCTGCTCGTACTGCTGATTCGACTTGAGCAACGCGCTGTGTCGCAGAGCCCGTTCGACTGCGGTCTCGACGTCCGACAGATTGAACGGCTTGGTAACGTAGTCGAAGGCGCCCCGTCTCATCGCCTCGATGGCGCTCTGTATGTTGAGGTTTCCCGATATGAGCACTACAACGGTCTCGAGCTTCAAGCGGGTGATCTCGTACAGGAGCTCCAGGCCGCTCATCGCGGGCATCATTATGTCGGAGAGCACGAGATCGTAGGTCACCTCTTGCATATAGTCGAGAGCCTCACGAGCGCTGGTTGCCGTTTTGCAGAGATGACGTTCAGAGAGCAGCGACGACAGCACCGAAAGCACCTTCGGGTCGTCATCGATTATGAGAATCCTCGCTGCTCCGTTTGAATGCCGGGTGGGCGGTGTGCCGATCAGTTCAATCATTGAGCGCATTCCACCAGTCAGTCTGGTTTGTGGCCGCTTCCAGGAGGACACCTGCTCGTCAACAAAGATACGGACAGAGCGATCCCCTGCCTCTTGAGCAAGGGGCGTTGGTGCATCCTGAAAAAGCAACCTGGAACCCAAGTTACATCTGATCTAAAAGGGGGTCCGCGCGATAGTAGTACAGGGTCAGGAGCTTTGCAATAGTATTTTTCTTACCAAAGAATAGGATCTAGGATTGGGATCTAGGATTTAGGATCTAGGATTTAGGATCTAGAGCGTTCAATTCGGGCTTCAGGACCCAAACAGTCCCTAGATCCTAAATCCTAAATCCTATTCCGAATAATCGAGTTTGAGGTAGCTGTCGGCATCACCGACTATGAAGATGAACCCGCCGTTACTGGGACCAATGTGAGTCACACCCTCCGGCTTCATACTCCTGTCCAGAATAGTCTCCTTGCGAGGCTCTGATTCGGCCTTGGATTGGTCGAGATCGCCGTTCCACTCCCAGAGGGTGAAGTCTTCTCTCGTACCGTGCTCAGGCGCACCCGCGATGATCAAGAAGGATTTCAATCTTCCGTCGTACTGAATGTCTCGTATGCCGAGACCGCCGAGCAACAGTTTGATAGTTGAACCGGCCAGCTGAAGATTATCAACTGTGAACGGACCCCGGATGTCACGTAGCTTGACCGGCACCAATAGGGCCGCTTGGCCGGGGACCGGTGAGCGAAGGCCCAGCAGCAGCCTGGCCCGTTCCGGGTTGGGGTCCCACGCAATGCCTTCGATGTTCAGTCCTCCCTCCGCCTCTTTCTTGGTACCCATGCCCTCAAGCTCAGGCACGTTCTCAATCAGGAAACGACGCAAATCGGTGATGGCTTCCGCGCTTCCCCGGAGGGCGCCAGCAGCCGGGTCGAAGACAAATCTCACCAGCGAGTTTCCCTCCCCGGATTTGGGATCTGACTGCGAACCCATGACGTAGAAGTAGTTACCGTCGAATGTGATCCCTTCAGGATCGTCAACGCGGACACCAAGATCTATCTCTTTGATCTGGCCCTTCTGTTTACCCGAGCTGTCAACATGCATCCAGAGAACACGACCAGGTTTGTTGTCGTCCACAAACAGAATGCTGTCGGTTCCCGGGATCTCCGCCGCACCTGACGCCTCAAAGGACCCGCCACTGAATAGAGTACCGGCCAGGGGCGCATCTATTTTAAGTTTGGCTTTTCCCTTCGAGTTTGTATCGATATGCGGCTTGTTTGAAGTGCTTGGCCGAGTCAGGTAGAGGGTCAGTGCAACAGTGGCCGCAACACTCAAGATGGGGCCGAGAATCTGTGCGGCGGCTCTTATGTATGCTGCGCGTACGCGTTCGTCCTTACCCTTCTTCTTCTTCTTCTTTTTCTTCTCGGCATCGGATTCAGCTGCCTCCTGCAGCGGGGCGGGGGCGGATGCGTCGGGTGTTCCCTTCGCAGACGAATCTTCGGGTACCGCTTCAGGTTGCTTATTAACGACCTGTTCCACCTGATCGGTTCTCTGAGCACCCTCCGCAGCGTCGGCCCGATTGGCAACGGCCGCGCGCTTGCGGACCTCCTCCAGCGTCTCAGAGGAGAGGGTTGCTGTCACATTTTCCTTTGTCTCTCCCGGATTGCGGAACGTCAACACGGTCTGGCCGAGTTGGATGGCGTCCCCATGCCGGAGCGTGTGAGCGCGGTCGCCGAGGCGTTCACCGTTCACGAACGTTCCATTGCGGCTACCGAGATCCACAATACCGTAACCACCCTCGCGTGCGAGTATTACCGCATGAGTATTGCTTACGGTTTGATCGGCAAGAACGACATCGTTGTGCGGCGCCTTGCCCATTTCGATCTCTTTCTTGGCTACCGGGTATTCGAGCTTCTCACCGGACGGGAGTACCCCTATGAGTCTGGGCCCGTAATGCCGATCAATTTGGCTATCGATCTCGGATGCGGTTGCCAGCCGTATCGCGGGCGTCTTGCCTGTCTTGCGCTTCGCCGCCGCGATTCCAGCAGTGTCGGTCGGATCAGCAACAGCCAATACGAGGTTGTCGCCGGCGATACCGACTGGAAATACTCGGTGCTCACGCGCAAGTGTGGACGGAAACTTCGCCGCGAGGGCTTCCTCGATTTGCGTTGTGCTCAGGTCGATGACTTCAATCCGGAAAACGCGGCTCATCAAGTCGCGAAGGCTCTTTTCGTCGGTAGCGCGCTCTTCGATGAGCGCGCGATAGAGAGTGCGGCCTTTCAGTCCCGGTCCGCTCAAGCGTTCCACCTCAGCGGTGGCGACCAGTCCCTGAGCGATAATGGCTCGCGCCAGGGATTCTTCAGTGAGCGGCGGGGGCTCCTGAGGCACCTCTTCCGGCAGCAAGTCGGTCTTATCAAAAGCTGCCGTCTCGCTGTGGCCGGTCAGACGAAAGGTGAGCTTCGAAAGTCCCAACCCGATCACGTCACCGTGCCGGAGCGGTCGCGGCTCCAATATCCGGTCGCCGTTCAGGTAGGTGCCATTGCGACTGCCGAGGTCGCTTACCGTGTAGTTGCCGTTCTCATTGCGAATCAGAGCGTGAGTAGTTGAAACGGACGAGTCCGCAATCATGATGTCGTTGCGCGGATTCTTCCCCAACTGGGTTTCAACGCGGGTGATTTCGCGGTCGAACAGATCTCCTGTTGGAAGCAGGATCCTCAGAGTGGCTTGTTGTGGGGTGGCGGAAGAAGGCTTCAGCGCATCGGAGGTGATGTCCAGAGGATCCACGACCGGGATCGGCCCCTTGGGAGTAGTCGCTTCACTTTCCGGGGGAGAGGTCCCGGGAACGTTCTTGCTCGGGGGGAGCGGCTGAGATCCGGCCTCCCTTATCGTAATACCCTGTGAATTGTAGAAAGCGCGCAGATCCTGACCGCAGCGATAGCAGAACTGCTGCCCCTCGCGAGCAACTGGCGACTTACATTCAGGGCATTCAGTCATCATAGGGATGTTATTTCCTTTGGGAGCTAAACAATGCCCTCAACCGTTTCCCAAATTCTGATCATTAATGTGAATCATTTTGAATCGCTGAATTCGACTTCTTCCAGCAGCAAACCTCGTTCCCGACTATCGCCTTTTACCCAACGGGCCGAGGCCATCTGTAACGCCGAGTATAGCGGCGCGATTCGCCAAACGCAAGAAAGCGCTCGACTTTTATGTTTGACAGCGGTGTGCGTGAGGTCTAGAATCAACTCAGTCAACTCAGCGCCACAAGGAGTGTTTTAAATGGGCTCATTAGGTACGACAGAGATTCTAATAATACTGGTCATAGTGATCATACTGTTCGGGGCCCGTCGTATACCGGATCTGGCCAAAGGACTCGGCGAGGGCATTCGCAACTTCAAGTCCGGCATTCGCGGCGACGAAGCTCGAGAGATCGAGGAACGCAAGCGGCAGGAAGAAACCCAGCGAAGGGAAGAGAGCCACAGGTCGATCTGACGATCAAAGCGCTTCCCTCGTATCGCGTCGGTAGTATCTCCAGGAACTCCCACCTGCTTTGTAATTGGTCATTTGTCCGTTGTCATTTGTCCGTGGTCCGTTGTCGGCGGTCCGTGGTTCATTCTCTGTGAACACTCGTCCGTGGTCGGTCGGCCGTTTTTCAAAGAGAACCCTGGAATGCCAAAACTGAGCCACGGACCACGGACAAATGACAAATGACTACTCTTCAGTGAGCGGTTGGCGGCCGGCGAAGCCTGAATCAATCTCATGCCACCAGTTTATTTCATCCTCATCCGGCTTCCAGCAGAGATAGACAATGCGGCCCTCGCGTTCGTGGGGAAAGTCGACAAGGCCGTTGCGGAAATCCTTTACGTGCACGCCCAGCAACTGCACGCGTTGTACCGCATCGGTAAATTCGATCAGGTTTGACAGGTAGACAGGGCCAAATGCGCTCCCGCCGTTGTTCTCGGCATTCTCTCTGGCCAGGTCTATCTCGGCGCGAAGATCCGCAAGGACTTCACGCTTTGCAAGCACCCGCGCCAGCAGCCTGCGCAGTTTGGGTATGAGGCTGCGAGCTTCGCTGAGCGTGAATGTGTGCAATTCTTCTTGCTCGTTATACATTAGAGTCTTTCTCAAATTGAGTCCGAACTGAATGCTGCACGATTGGTCGGAACGGGTCAAGCTCGGACGCCGGCGGATTCATTGTCGCGGGGCAGAGGCAGGCCGCGGTGTCGCCACCGAATGTCCTATATCGTACAGCCCCGGCAACTCAACTGGTAACCTTCCCTTGAACTCGATTTCGCCAAGCACAGCCTTCAATGACGCCGTCTCAGCGGCAGGGTAGTACTCGTACGCGAGCACGTAGCTGGGTAACTGCGGCACGAACGTGATCAAGTATGGGCTCCCATATAACACGAAAACGAACGGGCGGGTCGAGGCCGACATGTTCTTCAGCAGGTCGATCTCGCCTTCAGTGAGGTCGATCGACCCTTTGAATGCCGAAACGCGAATGAATCCATTCACAATTACGACATCCGACATGGCGGCCAGCTTCTTGATCAGGTCGAATTCGGCCGGCGCGGTCTTCTCGCTGACGTAGACGCTGGTCGTTTTCGGATGCCGCTCAGTCAGCCCCGCAAGAAACGTGTGACCTGGAAATCCATCGCGCCAGCCCTCGCTATTATCAACCATTGTGATAAACAAGACCGTCTGCTCGGGATTCAATTTGAGCGGCATAACGTTGCGTTTGTCGCGTACCAGGGTTATCGCATTGTCGATGATCTGCCGGGCCGTGCTCTGGTGCTCAAGGCTCCCGAGCACGCGATCCAGTTTGTTGATCTCCGTAAACCGCTCTTTGTCGAGGCCGAGCGTGGCCTTGGCCGTCAGTATGCGGCGAACAGATTCGGCTATGCGAGCTTCGGTGATCTCTCCCGATTCAACCGCGTGCTTGATCGCAGTGAAAGCCGTTCCGACGTTGAGCGGATAAAGGATGATGTCGGCGCCGGCTTTCACTGCGCGGACCGCAGCCTCGCCTTCGGGATAGTGTGCGGCGATACCGCGCATGTTCATGGCGTCCGTGAAGATGACTCCTTTGAATCCCATCTCGCCACGCAGCACGCCGGTCAGCATCTTTGATGATAGAGTAGCGGGCAGGCCTTCGGTCTCTATGCGAGGAAGTGCGATGTGAGCGCTCATGACTCCGCCGACGCCCTCCTCAACGGCGGCCCGAAACGGAAGAAGTTCTACCGCATCGAGACGCTCGCGTCCCACATCCACCGAAGGAAGTTCAAGATGCGAGTCGGTCGATGTGTCACCATGGCCGGGAAAGTGTTTCGCTGTAGCCATCACGCCGGCTGACTGCGAGCCGCGAATATACGCGCGAGCCATGCGGGCCACAAGTTTTGGATCGCCGCCGAATGACCGGATGTTGATGATCGGGTTGCGGGCGTTGTTGTTCACGTCGGCTACCGGGTAGAAGTTCACGTGAACGCCGATGGCGCGGGCCTCTTGCGCCGTGACGCGAGCCGCTTGATAGACCAGTTCCTCGTTGCCCGTGGCGCCCATAGCCATCGCACGCGGCAGCCTGGTCGCGCCGAGGTACCGAAGCCCGGCGCCTCCCTCAAAATCGGCGGTTACCCATAGAGGCACTCTGGCAATCTCCTGCATGTGGTTGAGTAGAAGAGCGACGCCGGCGGGTTCATGGAGAATGTTCACGTCCCCGAGTACGTGATACCCCCCTACGTGAAACTCAGTAATGTCGCGCTTGATCTGCTGAAACGCGTCGCCATCCTGGCTCATGAACATGCCGATTACGGCGGGAATGATCAATTGGCCGACTCTTTCGTCGAGCGACATCGAAGCGAGGGTCTTGTCGACCCATGACGGCCCGGAAGACTCCTGCTTCCCCTTCTGCCTGGCTGTCGCGGCCTGGGGAGGCAGAGCGGCAAACGCATTGGAAATGCTCAAAACAAGAACAACAAGTACGACCCGCTTTATCTCTGACACTTGATCGCTCTCCTGATGGATGTGATGGGAATGCGAAATTCGAAATGCGAAATTAGGAGAATTCGAAATTCGCGCATTTCGCATTTCGAATTTCGCATTTCTTTTTTCAGCCGCGAATCACCATTTGATTCTGCTCGTCCCATCGCCAGATGTTCGCCTGCGTCACATGTACCCCGCCGAACCAATGGTCTATTCCGTTATTGTTGATGAAATCGCTTCTGCATGCCAGAGCCGCTTCACCCTCGTCGGTCAATTCAAAGGCGGCATCGTGATAGCTTTTCGGTACAGAGGAATCCTTCAAGTCTTTCAGCGCCCTGATGATCACCAGCGGCTCTTTAGCGTGGCTCATTCGCAACATATCGTTCCAGAATTGCGCGTCGCCCAGGCCATAAGCGGGATCGGACTTACCGAACTGAGGAAACAACGACCTGAATTCGGTGTATCCCTCGGAGATAAGCTGCAGGGCGCGGTTTTGAATATAGCCGAGACCATTCCTCGTAGAAGGGAAACGAGCGAGGTGGCGCAGAAACGCGCCTCTAAGATAAGGCAGGGAAGTGGTGTCCTCGTTGAACAGTTCCAGAATGGCCTCCGGAGTCGACGAACGATATGCGTCCCATGCTCTAGCCGCGAGCTGCAGCTCCGGCTGGGTTACTTCGTGCCGCTGATCGAACAGCGGAGCCATCTGTGCGGCGCTCAGTTGCCCGAGGCATGAGAAGACCGCGACCCCGGGGAATTCGCCTATGCAGATCAGGCTGAGCCGGGTCCCGTTTCGTTCTCGCTCGGAGAACCAGTTCAACAGGTAGATCAAACCGATCTGACAGCAGAGGTCATGCGCGAACCACAACGTGACCTCTTCGTGAACCCGAAAGCGTCCAATCTCTTCCTGCTGTTCTAAGAGCTCCTTTCGGCAAGCTTCGACATCAAGATGGTAACCCTCAGCCAGAAAGCGGGCGCGGGTTGAGATCCAGTCATCGCCGGACAAGCCCTCCGGCGCGGGACCCTCCTGCAGGACTTCGCGAAAGGCCAGATACTCTCCGGCGATTCCAGATTGTTCCAGCGTGCCTGTTGCGCTATCTCCGTTCACGACGTGCAGCATTGAAAATCATCTCCCACCCAAAACACTCATAGCTCAGCCATGCGAGTCGCTGTCGTGTCTGGCTGAATGCTCAACCGGGCGACAGCATCCTCGATTCCATTGCGCAACAGTCTTTTGCATAACCGCCAGGCGCCCAATTCAAGATAACGATCGTACCGCCGAACGAGCGATGATGGCCAGCCAAGAAAAACGACAAGGCAGAAATGCGAAATGCGAAATGCGGAAATGCGAAATGCTAACTCTCCAAGCGCGGAATCATTCGATCTTCGAACTGCGACACTTATTCAGAATCTGATTGCAATTTGGCATTTCGCATTTCCGCGTTTCGCATTTCCCCAGTCCTCCTTTCGGCACTCGCAAAGTCAAAAAACGCCTTCCTTCTCATTGAGAGCCGGTCCTTCTCCTCAGAGGCCATTTCGGCGAAGGTTCTGGTCTCGCCCTCCGGGATGAATATAGTATCCCACCCGAAACCCTGGTCTCCTCTCGGCGCTTGGGCGATCTGCCCGCGCACTTCGCCTGAGAACACTTCGAGTGAGCCGTCGTAGGCTGCAACGATTGTCTGTGCGCGCGCACTTCGGTCCGCAAAGCCTTGCAGCATTGAGCAGATTCCCGCCGGGCCAACTGTCTCCTCAAACCAGCGGACCAACGCCCCCGGCAACCCTTTCCAGCACTCAATGAAGAGACCGGTATCCTCCACAATTACCGGAGCGCCACCGAGGGCGTCGTAGGCGAGTTGAGCTTTCGCCGAGATAACCGTCTCGAGATCGAGAGCCTGAATTTCCGGAAGGTCCAGATCATGTTGGATGAGGCGCCTCCCGAGGATCCTTTCTGCCTCCACGAGTTTCGCCCGCGATGATGTAACAAAGATCCAATCTCGCATGTTCTGCCTTCCCGGGGCTTGTCGTCAGGCCCGGTAGCCTTTACGTAGTTTGTGAGGCCCGCACCGCCCAATAATACAACATGTGTCATCTGCATTGCGCGCGGGGGATGCCTCGCAATAATCCAGTGACCGATAGCCGCACCTTCATCTTTGTGATGTTTGGTAATATGTCGGTCGGTACAAGAGTGCAATGAGTGTAAGAAGGAATCGACTCTTCTATTTTGTCGGCGGCTGCGTCGTGGTCGCTCTCGGGCTCTGCTCTCGGCGATACGCGGGCTTGCTGCCTGAGGTTCTGTCGCGGTATTCGGGAGACACGTTGTATGCGACGATGATCTTCATCGGCGTCGGCTTCCTGATCCCGCGATGGTCGAGTCTTCACGCAGGAGTTGTTTCGCTGCTCTTCTGCTATGCGATCGAGCTGAGCCAGTTGTACCACTCGCCGTGGATCGACGGCTTGCGCCACACGCGACTGGGAGGCCTGGTCCTGGGCTATGGGTTTCTGTGGAGTGACTTGTTGTGCTACACGCTCGGGGTGACGCTTGGCTTATTGTTAGAGCTGGCGTTCAGCAAGGCGCTGGCTCGGCACCGACGTGCCAGGGCGCTTGTCTGACTCAACTCGGATGGTCGATACTGGTCGGTGGGTTAGGATACATCTCGGAGGTCATAACACAGTGGCTGCCATACTCAGGTTATCAATCGCATGTTTGCTGATTGGGTTTTTTCAATTCTCTGACGCACTTGCCCAATCGCCCGATGAAAGACATGTAACGCCACGTAGGCCTGTGCAATTCGTGAAGCCATCCCCGGGAATCACCCCATCCGCGGGAATCACCCCAGTCGGCATTAACACCAGGATGAACTCCATCGAGGCTCTACGGGGATTGAGTTACGTCCGAGTGGCCCTCGATGAATCCTTCGCGAAACGCGAGGGTTTGGACGTATCTCAATTGGTGGTAGCGAATGCCGAGACGCTCCTGGGCGAGGCGGGCATCCGGATACCAAAGACCGATCCGTCTTCTCCAGGAGATGATTTGATCCCAACTCTCCTTTTGGGGCTGACGGTGATCAAAGATAAGGACAACGAGGCCGATTTCGTGCTCAGCGCACGACTCATCGAGGCAGTCGCCCCCAGGAGAGATCTGTCCAGAACAATCGAGGCGGCTACCTGGCACACAGAGACGAATGTGACCTTGAGGGGAACAACGGCCTTGAATTCGATATTATTCATAGCAGGGGGTGTAGAAATGACTATAGATCGCTTCATTCGTGATTATCGGGCAGCAAATCGAAAGTGACGCACCGCTCTCGCATACTCTTTGATGCAAACAGAGAACATAGCTAAGGTCTCTTCACGATTGTCGCGCTCGTTCGGATTCTCACTAAGGGACTTCGCTCACCTTGTCGGTTTCACCACCTCCAGCTCGAAGTGAATCTCTTTTCCTCGTGCGATCGCATTCAGATACTGCTCCCAAAACTTGCGAATGAATCTCATCGAAGGAAAGCGCTGATCCAGGTTGATCAGCAGTTCCAGGCCGGTCAGCTTCCAGAGATTCAGAACTGTCACGCGGGCCCTGCGTTGGATGAAGCGCACGTCAGTGTAAAAAGGAAAGACTGCGCGGTCGTCGGTCAGGTTCCGAAACGAATAGCTGTTCAGATGGTTGCGATGAGTCAGGTCGGTAGCGAAGTCCGGATTGGTCCAGTGGGGCGTTACCAGCCTGACAACTCCACCCCCCCGAGTGATGCGGTGAAGCTCGCACATAACCGCCATCGGGTCCCGGACGTGTTCGATCACGTGAAGGCCGATCACTTCGTCGAACTCGTCATCGGCGAACGGATAAGGCAGGTCATCGAGGTCATGAATCACATCGGCAGCTGTGCGAGGATTGATGTCCATGCCGACAGCGCCGGGCGTCTTGTTGGCGCCACACCCAATGTCGAGCACGCGAGGAGCTGCGTTTCTCGTTTGTCGTTTCTCGTTTCTCGTTTGTCGTTTCTCGTTTCTCGTAGCCTCAGTCAGAGGCTACTGAAAGGGGCAAGTAATCCAACCGGGTTGTGCCTGGTTCTTGTATTCCCTCAATCATCTTCGTCCTCTGGTTCAGTATCTCATGGCCCGATCTGGTTTGGTTCGCTAATTTTCGCCTGGTCGCCGGTGGCTACTAAGCAGCCACGCAGGACCGGAACGCGAAACGCGAAACGAAAAACGCGAAACATTATTGCATCCTGGGGGCCGGCGGTATTATCATAGAGACCCACACACGCTGACTAGGAACCCGGTTGTCCACCGCTTTGCCCCAGGCGGAGTTCATCTCACCGGAATTCATTTACTGCGACGCCCACCGCCGGAGTGCCCGATCGAGGTAAGGCATGAAGAAGACCGTCCTGGTTGTTGAGGACGATTTCGACACCCAGCATCCGCTGGCCGAGATCTTGCAACTGAAAGGCTACCTGGTGGCGACGGCATCGGATGTGGAGCGGGCCTTCTTCACTGCTCGCGCAAAGCGACCGGACCTGATCATTACCGATCTTATGCTGCCCGGCAAAAGCGGCCTGGATCTCATCGTCAGGGTCCGAAGAGATCCGGCAATCAAATCGATCCCGATCGTCGTACTCAGCGGCTGCGCGCCGCAAATGCTGCATGATGCCCAGCGGGCCGGAGCGGACTACTGTCTGGAGAAACCGATCCACTTCGAGCGATTCTGGGAGACACTCGAACGACTCATCGGGGAACAACGCGAAAACGCTAGAGTGGAGACCGACATAATTGCCGGCGATCCGGATGGAGGGATCGCGAGCCAGATCGACCAACTCGTCGAGCTACTTCGGCATTCTCCTACTGAAGAGGAGAAAGAGCAGATCCTCAGGCTCTTGAAGCAGCAATTACTGGGTCGGTCTCACCACTCACGCCACGCCTGAAAACAGAGGTCAGAAGTCAGAAGTCAGAAGGTAACTTATCATTCTGCGGCTCGCACTCGCCAAATAGGCCGAGACCAGAGCCAATGACAAGTGACCTCTGACTTCTGACTTC
>DASYSA010000340.1:0-4438 GCA_036003885.1 Blastocatellia bacterium
CTCGCGCCAGGCCGACACGCCGATGAGACCTCGACGCAGAAGTGTTCTCTCTTACATACGATGTTAAGACATCTGAATGCACTCGTCATCGAGAGCGCGGGTTGAGGAGCCGAGAAGGGTGCTCCGCATCGAATACGCGGACTCGCTGGAGCTGGGGGAAGACATTCGTCTCGTCCTGGCCTGAGGTCGAGTCGTTGTTGTTATTTGCCCGTCCGCTTGCGGCACTCGAGACCAACGAGCCAGCGGCGTCCTTCAATGATCGCGAGTCTCTTGACTCTGACGACGGCCAAATGGTCATCGTAGGCGGCTTCAGCAACGGCGTTGTTCAGGGCGCCGATCGCATCCGCCTCCGGCTTCTCAGAGATTGCCAGGCCCACGAGAATCGACTCGCGAGGCATCGACTCATCCGTGTAAAAGACGCTTGCGGTCACGATCAACCGGCTGCTGGGAAGTCGATATGTCTTCGTGGTCAGCACCTCCTCTCCGACCCTCGTCGAGAACGTTCCCACTATCGTGGTCCCAGCCTCCAAAGCTTTTCTATCCTTCGCATCATCGCCGCTCGGCTGAAACCGCTCGAACGCCCTTTGAGCGGTGAGAACATCCACTGCGTAAACATGGCAGGAGTCGGACTCACTTTGACCCTCAACTGACTGAACGCTTATCAGGAGCAACAACATCGGCGCAAGCTTCAGCAGGCCATTCATATCTCTCCTTTTAATCTGCTGGGTGTGGCGGACCACCCGGAGTAACGTGGAGGAAAGAGTTTGAGCAAGATCAGCCCGAGCACCCACAAAACAGCAGCCACAGTCAGAGTAGTCGCCAACCAGTACCACCAGTAACTACTGAAGACGCCGGCCCACGCCGGATCCACGATGTGTGCGACGTTCACGTTCGACTGCGGTAGGCTAAACGTCCGGCTCAGTTGCTGAACGATGAGAAACAATACAAACCCATGTAGCCAGGTCCAGCGGCCGCTTCCAATCTTGTAGAGAACGAGAAGCCCCACGATCAAGCCGCCGATGTGTGTGAAGAACGATGTGACCAGCCAGCCGCCGTTTACCGCGGCGTAATAGAGCCAGAGAGGAAGGCCGGGGATTAGCCACAATACCGCGACCCGGATCATCCACCGCACGCCAAGAAGCAGGCCGGCGGCCAGCATGAGATTAGCTACATTACACATCCAGAGCATGTTCTCCATCCCGCCGTTGCGCCAGTAGAACGATAGGTGCGCGATGAAGAATGCGAGGGGCAGAAACCCCAGCCAGCGTAGCGTTGCCGCCACATCCTGACGGACGGGCGAAGGATCTCTGGTTGATTCTGAAGCCGTCGCCATCGATCAGGCGCTCAGCTCTTGCCCGGAGCGTAAGGTCTCTTGACGTACTCACTGGCGACTTTGTGGGAGTCGAACACGTTGTCGCGCTTGAGCACTACCTGGTACTCAGCGATCGCTTGCTCTCGTTTCCCAAGGCAATCCAGGGCCTGTCCCGCGTGCAGATGCGCCAGCGAGACCAACGATGGGTCTGCTTTTGGCCACTTGACCACTTCCTGGTAGCGTTCGACCGCCTCAGCGTGGCTGCCCTTGCCCATCAGAGCCTCGCCCCACTGGTAGTTCACCGCATCGGCAGCCGCCTGCGCTACTCGACTATCTTTGAGGAGATCGCCATACGCTTGATTGCCCTCGGCGGGACGATTCATGCGGAAAAGCATTCCCGCACGCTCGATTCCGAGGAGATAATTGCGCGGATACTTATTGGCAAGATAGGTGATCATCTCCAGAGCTCGCTCAGGCTGGCGCTCACGAGTGTAGATGCCGATGAGCAATACCCGGGCATCGTCTGCAGTGTACTTGCCTGACTTCGTGACCATCTCGAGACGTTCAATGCCTCGCTTCTTCGAGCCGCTCAAACCGGCCAGCCGCGCGAGCGTCCGCCAAACCCACGGCAGGTTATCGATGATGTAGTCGTAGAGCCCGATACTCAGATACGCGTCGACGTAGTTGGGATCGAGCTTGACCACTTTTCTTTGAATCATAATCGATTCGTTGGCATCTCCAATCGCACGCCTGAAGCTGCGCTTGACCGTCACGTTGTATCCGGCACGCAATCCGAGCGCAGCAGCCTCGTAGTACAGCGCTTCGACATCCTTCGCATCCTTCTGAAGGCGGGCAGTAGCGACCGCCAGCGCGCGCCGGATGAGTTCGCTGAACTCACGTTCACGCTTTGGGTCAACCTTGTCCTGTTCGGCATCCTGCTCGTAGAAGGAACCGCCGGAGTACAGCGACGACGAAAGTCTGCGACCAGCGTTCAAGGTTTCCAGCCAGAAGTTGTTGGCAAGATAGACGTAACCCGCCGGGTGGTCGGGCGCGATCTTGATCATTTGTTGGAACAGCTCGCGAGCGGTCTGGTAGTCGAGGTTGTACAGCGCATCGTTGCCTCGCTCGCGCAAGCTGTCGAACTCGGCGCCGGTCGCAGTGCTGGTTGCGCCAACGGCCCCGCCGCTCGCGGACTTCTGAGCGGAAGGTCGCGAAGCAGCGGCGGCGTATGCGGGCACGACCGAACCCGAGATTAGAACAATAGCCAGAAACGAAATTGCTACCGAATGCATTTGGAACCCCCGTTTCACAAACACCTACGGAACGATCATCGAAAGCGCGTCGGGCACAACATCGAATGTCATCGGCAGTGGTCCGATGACCTCTCCATCTACTTCGACCCACGGTTCTTCGGATGAATTCGCGACTATGTGCCGGCCGCGCACCATCGTGGCGTCGGTTCGCGCTGTCGTTCCCCTCGCGCAGGCTAAAAGGTCGAACATATAACTCAGGTTAGCCGTCCGCCGGGGAACTATGTAGACCTCCAGCGAAGGCTCTTCAAGTCTTGCGTCGGGCGCCATGCAGAGACCCCCGCCATAACCCTTGCCATTGGCGATGAGCGCGAATACGCCGCTGTATTTCTTACCATCGACTTCCACGCTGAACTCCTCGGGCTTCCAGGTTACGATGTGCTTGATCCCTTCAACCCAGAACGCGAGCTGTCCCGCTACTCTCTTCAGCTTCGAATTCACCCTGCGGGCCACCGATGCGTCCAGCCCTATGCCGGCGAACATCAGGAAGTAGCGTTGCTGAGGCAGCGCTCCAGGAAAGACATCAACGATTCCCTTGACTTCGCGCCGCGCCACACCGAGTGCGATCCGTGTGGTCCTGCCGGCGGCGATCACATCCGCGAGGCGTTCTATCGCTTGCGGCATCTTCAAATCGCGGGCGACCACATTCGCCGTCCCGCCAGCCCAAACCGCGAGGGCCGTCTCGCTCCCGACAAGGCCCTGCAGCACTTCGTTGAGCGTGCCATCACCACCGTAGCTCACCACTACGTCCACACGCCGTTGGGCCGCCTCGCGCGCGAGTCTTGTTGCGTCGTATGGTCCGGCTGTGGGTCGAGCTTCAGCCGTAATTGCCCGATCAGCAAGCAATCGAACCATCCTCTGAGCGTCATCCGCGCGCCCGCCCGACCGGCCTGCCGTAGGGTTAAAGATTATCTCTACTCGCTCGACGGTCATGGCAGAAAGCTAATCAGGAGCAAGTTCGATGCCGTTACGATAATATGACTCAAATCATTGTAAGTCGGGGTGGTTCAAAGGCCAAGGAAGGATGGGGCGCAGTATTTCGACGACGATTGGCGTGTGTTTCCAGGGCGGCAGCGGATGGCCGCCGCCCTGTTGTCCTGCGAAACAAGCAGCTCAGACCTTATTTGACGCTGAGGACGTGGGCAACCGCGACTATGCAGTCTCCGTTCGAGAAATACCTGACTACATAGTTCATGGCGCCGGGAGGAACCGCGTGTACGAACAGGCTGCTGGTGTTTGTATCCCACAATTGATTGAGCGGGGCGCCATCGCTGCCGTTCCAATCGGAGTCTGTGTTGAACGGCGAACCGATCCCCTTGATCTGAACAGCGTTCAGGAAGCTCCTCTCGCTGGTAATCGGGGCGCTGGCGAAGGTACTGCTGCCGACCTGGCCGTCCGCGCCCAGCCGCGTGTGCTTCAAGGTATTGTAATTGGGAACCGGCGCCGGCAATGGGTTGTTGATGGCGACGCCGCCGAAGAACATGACCGCGCCGTTGTTTATGAAGACACGAGCCGCAAGGGGGACACTGGGGTGGGAGTAGATGACCACAAGGCTGGCCCCTTCGGATAATGGAGTTGGCGCCGGCACGGGAGCGTGCAACCACGGGTCCCTGCCATCGGTGATCGAGCTGGGCAGCCTGGAGACTCTATAGTCACCATTGATTCCAGGTGTTACCAACGCTATGACGCTGGCTCGGTAGGCGACAAAAGAACTGCCCGGCCAGCACGGAGGCGCCGACACTCCGATGAGACGCCCGGTCACTGGTACTCCGTTGAACAGCACTGTCTGTGCAAGCGCAATCGGGCCCGTGATGAT
>DASYSA010000341.1:0-4802 GCA_036003885.1 Blastocatellia bacterium
TATAACAACCTGGACCCAAGCTTTGCCACCGACGACCCCACCGGCAGCGGCAAGATCGAGCAGCCCGACGGCCGTTTTGATGGCCGCCCCCTCCGCAAACAACTGCGTATCCTCCACGAGTTCATGGATAGCCTGGACTTCCTTCACATGCAGCCCGATCGTAATGCCGCGGCCATCCCACCGCATCCCGGCGCCATTTACACACTGGTCAAGCCGGGAGAAGCGATCGCGGTTTACGTCATTTCCCCCCGCAAGGAGCCACGCGCCGGAGTGCTGCTTGACCTGCCCAAAGGCCGATGGCGCGCCGAATGGCTGAATCCCGCCTCGGGCGAGTGGACCAAGCCCCAGCTCATGGATCACCCGGGCGGCGGGCTGTCGGTCACTGGTCCCGCTTTCGATCAGGACATTGCGCTACGGGTACGGCGCGATTGAATTCCCGAGACAAAGGCAGCACGTGGTCAGGCCGGGGAGGAGACGGAAGTCGTCGACTCCTTGGGCGGCGCAGGCTGGCTCCGTTATGGGAGCGGCGACTGGCGGACGGGATGGATCCCGAGCCTGCTCGGCGATCTGGTCGCACGAACGGGCGACTGGGTCGTTACGGTTCGAGGTCATTTTGGACCAGCCGCCGACCCGCCGGTAGCGGGCGTACGTTTGCCGGTCGCGCCAGTTGACGCGGGCGCGGCAGTCCGCTTTTGCAAGTTACACGCGGCTGCGGCATGATAAGCAGAAGGAATTCCATGAGCACTCCTGCCACGCCGCACATCGACTGCGAACAACACCACGCGACCTTGTCGGTCAGCGACGTTCGCGCCGCCGCCGACTTTTACACAAAAAAGCTCGGCTTCAGCCTGGCTTTCTTCGAGGGGAATCCTCCGACATTTGCAGGCGTGAATTTGGGTCACGTGCAAATCTTTTTGAGAAAGGGCACGCCGGCGCCCCAAGGATGTTCGGTCTATTTCGTCATCGGCGACGCCGACGAGCTTTTTGAATTCCAGCGCAACAGCGGGGTCGAAGTTGTTGAGCCGCCGAACGACAAGCCCTACGGATTACGCGAATACAGAGTCCGAGATCTTGACGCGTACCTTCTCAACTTCGGCCATCGACTGCCGGGCGCTGGGCCACCTGTGAAGATCGAACGGGTAGATGTGCCGGTGCGCCTGGAGAAGCGACTGGCCGCTCTGCTGGATGATCTCGCCAAGCACAAGCGCATGAGCGTACATAGTTGCCTCGAGGAGATACTCCTGCATGCCTGCGAGCCGATAGGCGACGGCGTTGCCAGCCCTCACACGAAGAGAACCCTTCGTCACATTCAAGAGCTGAAGAAGAAGCACGGCATCGACTACGACACGCACGCGAGCTACCGCTTTGTCGAGGGATAACGGTTGAGACCGTAAACCTGCAGGCCTGGGTGCAGCGCCATGACGAGTACAAGGACTGAAACTTGCCGCGGTGAGATGCCACCTCTCACTTGGCGCTGCGCTCGCGCGCGAGCTGATCCAGGTACGCCTTCTCCAGTTTCTCGACGCCGGCCTGAAACCCTGCCGGATCGACGAAGCGCTCCGGGTTGTAGGCGTCGCCGGGCTTGTACTTCTCGTGCATCTGGAACTGAGATGCATGCGAGGCCAGCCACACATCGATCTTCATCGCCTTTTGCGCGCGGAAGGTCCGCGCGTAGTCTTGAGTGATGCCTGGATACTTCGCCATGCCGCTGACCGTGACACCGGGATTGATCGTTCCCATGTTGGCTATGACGACCCTGTAGCTCTTCCCGCCCTCCTGGACGTTGACCGTGAAGCTGGTCGCGCCCTTCGTGTGGCCTGGATGATGGTGGGCCGTCAGCTCGGTTCCACCCAGCGAAACCTTCTCGCCATCCTTGAACGTTTGATCGACCTTGACCGGTTCAAAGCGGGCGCCCGGAGTGTCACCAAAACGGAAGTCCGCTGCGCCGCCAGACTCTAGCAGCTCTTTGTCGCCCTCGGAGACAACGAGCCGCGCGCCCGTCATCCGTTTCAATTCCGCCATGCCTGCCACATGATCGAAATGACCATGGGTCAACGTCAGGATTCTCGTGTCGGCCAGCTTGAAACCCAGCTGCTCCACACTTACCTTGATTTGCTTCGCCGTGTCGCCCACCCCGGTATTGATCAGAATGTTACCCTGCGGTGTGGTGATCAGATACGTCGAGAGGTCGTAGCTGCCGACCCAGTAGATGCTCCCAATCATCCGAAAGGGCGGAAACAGCTTCGTCCAGTTCGGGTCCTGCGGCAGGGTATTCTGCGCCCGGGCAACGGCTGTTGCGCTCAAGGCAACAAACAGTGTCAGTCTCAAAAGCGTCGAAGACATGTCAGATCCTCATCTTTCACCGCTCCACGAGCGCAACCGCTCGACACCAACGTAGCGTGTATTTGATCTCGCCCAGTTTTTGTTGAAGATCGCCGTCGAGATGACTTCCCCTGGCTTCCGGTGCCGCATATCGAGCAAGACACCAGGCCCAAAGCACCATTCGAGCGGCACTTCGTCGATGCGACGGGCCGGCTTTCCCTCGGACATCGCTCATAGTGGTACGGCGCATCGATATGCGTCGCGGTGTGGCTGCCGACAACGAGATTTTCGACGGCCCAACCGTGGCCGTTTGAATAGACGAAATCCTCTGGCTTCGCGCCGAAGGTGTCCATCATCCCCTTCAAGCCGCCGGCGGCATGCGTGACGTACTCGATTCTCGGCTTGAACATCTCGCCGGCAGCGTCGTGCTCGATCGATACGCTCAGGTCGATGAGCCGCAACTGCCCCAGGCGTAGATCTTGCGGCTCGGCGGCTTCTATCGAATGCCCTGCAACACTCGCCCCGACGTCTGTCATCACCGCTTTGCGAAGGAAGCTTCGGCGACCCGACTTTCTTGGAACTTTCCGTGCCATGGTTGTCACCATCTGGCGTGTTCAAGAGGCTCTGGATACTCGATGTCGGAAGAGTCCGCGTCGACCAATGTAGCACCGGACTCGAATCGCTGCCATGACTATCGGGTCTGCGTGCCGTGCGGGCGTCGGATCTCGGACGCGCGTTCAACAGGCAACGTCGCCTCGCCGCATGGCGGATCATAGCTTTTTGCTATTCAGCGACCGGTCATTCGCTCCAGTTGGTCGGGGTAGCGAGCGCCATGCACTGTGATCTTGGAGGCGGCGCTGTCGATCTCCCGCAGATCGCCGGGCGTCAGTTTGACGGCCTCCGCTCCAAGGTTCTCGTCCAGGCGATGCAGCTTCGTGGTGCCCGGAATGGGAGCGATCCACGGCTTCTGGGCCAAGAGCCAGGCGAGCACGATTTGAGCAGGGGTCGCCTTCTTCCGCTCTCCGATCTTGCCAAGCAGATCAACCAAGGCCTGATTCGCCCTCCGAGCCTCCGGCGTGAAGCGAGGAATGATGTTGCGGAGATCGGAACCGTCGAACGTGGTGTTTTCGTTGATCTTTCCCGTCAGGAAGCCCCTACCCAAAGGACTGAATGGAACGAAGCCGATGTCGAGCTCTTCGAGCGCCGGCAAGACTTCTTCCTCGGGCTTTCGCCACCACAGCGAGTATTCGCTCTGGACCGCCGTTACCTGCTGGACCGCGTGTGCGCGACGGATCGTCTGTGCTCCTGCTTCCGACAGGCCGAAGTGCTTGACCTTGCCCTCCTGGATCAGATCCTTCACCGCCCCAGCGACGTCTTCGATCGGCACGTCCGGATCGACGCGGTGCTGATAGTAGAGATCGATAGCATCGACCTTGAGCCGCTTGAGTGAGCCCTCGGCGACCTCCTTGATGTGCTCCGGCCGACTGTCCAGGCCGGTCCATCTGGGTCCGCCGTCTGGATCGGGCTTGAAGCCGAACTTGGTAGCAATCACTACTTGTCCACGGAACGGGGCGAGGGCCTCACCCACGAGCTCCTCATTCGTGAACGGCCCGTACACCTCGGCGGTGTCAAAGAACGTGACGCTGCGCTCCACCGCCGCCCGGATCAAGGTGATCGCCTTCTGCTTGTCCATGGCCGGGCCGTAGCCGAAGCTCATTCCCATGCAGCCGAGCCCGATGGCCGAAACTTCCAGGTTGCTGTTTCCGAGCTTACGCTTCTGCATTTTTGTTTTTCCTTTGAGGTGCATCAAGCGTGCGCAAGATAATCGGGGAGCGGCCGCTCCAACAGGAGGCATCGTGTCGGAGACCTGCTCGGAAAGCAAGCCGACTTGTTCGCGTGTTCCCAGCCGCCCTCAGCTGTCGTAGACTGGACTGGGGAAACAAAAAAAGCTGACGCAGCAGGCGATGTCATGGGCCTTCTGACTTCTGACATGAAGCGGGTCGTCGAGGAGCAACGCCTCGGCTTCTTCGCCACGGTCTGTCCCGACGGGACTCCGAATCTCTCGCCCAAGGGCACCACGGCTGTCTGGGACGACGATCACCTTGTCTTCGCGAACATTCGATCGCCGGTCACACTCGCCAACCTCCGGCGGAACGCCAATGTAGAGGTGAACGTCGTGGACCCGATCGTTCGCAAGGGCTACCGGTTCAAGGGCGTCGCCACTATTCTCGAATCTGGACCGCTCTATGACGAGGCGATCGCCTTCTACAAGAAGCGGGGCACCGCACTAGAGATCTTTGAGGTCGTCCTCGTCACGGTTCAAAGTGCAAAGCCGGTCACCTCACCGGCCTACGAATCAGCGACCACCGGCGTAGCCGGTGGTATGAGGAAGGCCCCTTCCATGAGAAGGCCAACTTGTCAAGTCCGGACCGACGTGGCGGTCCGCGCCCGGGCGAAGGCCCGGGCGACCGCCTGGAGCT
>DASYSA010000342.1:0-5640 GCA_036003885.1 Blastocatellia bacterium
AGGCCAGCACGCTGGAAGCGTGCGTACCCAGGTTCCAGACTCAGAGTCCGCGCTCGATGACCGCCCTCGTCACCGCAGGGTCGATGGAAGAGACGGGCGCTTCACAATGCACCCAGGGGTCCGCCCGAAAGTACTGCTGGAAGATCCTTTCGGCGGTCCGAGTGGCGAGCGCCTGAGTGGTCAGAGTTGGATTGACACTGCCCAGTCCGTTAGCGAGCGCCGAGTTGTCGGCGATGAAGAGATGCCTCACCCATCGCGCCTCCCCGTTCTCATCCAGAACCGAATCATTCACGCTCAGCCCCATCCGCATCGTGCTGTGACTGTGAATCACAAAGGGCGGCTTGTTGATCCGGTGCACCTTCGTCGCTCCCAGCGCCCGCAGCAACTGCACTGCCTGCTGGACGAGAAATTCGCGATTGCGCACGGTCCGTGCTGACCGGTTTCTATGATGAATTTCGATTCGAGGCACCGGCCCGTGCTCGTCGGGAGGGAGATTCGTCGAGAGCATCACCCGGTTCTGAGCCTCGACGTCATCGTCGGTGAAGACGTCGATGTTTAGCAGTCGATCCACGTTAGACATTGCATCCTTGAGCTCCCTGCCCACCAGCCGCCCAACGGTATCGGCGCCATAGCCGCCGCCCGGAAGTCCGTTATCGTAGAAACCCGCGATTCCCGCATCGCTGAAAGCCGAAAGGCCCGCGCGCAGTCCCGGCGTTTCTCCTACGACCTCCAACATGCCGTATCCAGGGAGATCGATTCGTCCTGCTGAGCCGGGACCCCTGGTCGAGCCGGTGTAGAACGGCATGACTCCGGTGACGGCATCTACAAAATGATCGGTCAGCCCCATCCCCACCCAACCGTTCGGGTTCGGGAGCCCGCTGTTGAGCCACAGGCGCGGGTTCTCAACGGTGCCGCATGCCAAAACGACGACGACCGCTTCCTCAGTGAAAACCTCACCCGTCGCACCGATGCGCCACGTTATGCCTTTCGCAACATGGTCAGAATCCATATTGACGCGGACCGCAAACGCATCGCTGATGAGAGTGACGGGGTTCCCTGATCGGGACCAGAGATCGCAAGTCAGCGCCATCGGAATGTAACTGACAGACGTGGAGCGTTTCGCCTTCAGGTTGATTGGCGCCCCGCGAGGCTCGAAGCAGCCTTGCGAGCAGTGGCCGCAGAAGGTGCATCCCTTCGCCTGGGGGAACCGCAGCCTGGCGGCGTCGTCCGTCTTTCCAGCGGTGCCCCCGGGCTGCAGGATCGCGTTCTGCTGGGGCCGGAATGCTGCCCGGGTGATGTCCCTTGTGGTCTGAACGGGAAGGCCGAGTACCTGCGCGCCTGTGAAGAAGACCTCCTCTTTCGTACCCATCGGAGCTGTCTGCACCGGGAGCGTCTCTTCAACCCATTCGTAATACGGCCGGAGCTCGCGGTAGGCAAACGGGAACAGATGAGCGGTGTCGTATACGCTCGGGTTTGGGCCGTCAAAGCCGAGGAAAACCCCGGGCATTGCCCGCGGCGAATTGCCCTGGTAGTGGTTGGTCGTCCCGCCTACTCCTGAGATCTGTGGGAACAGAGTGCTTTGAGGCAGTTCTCGTGCCCAGCCCGGCTTGGACCGATCGGCGGGGCCGAAGCGAAAATAACCACTGAAAGGATTGTTCGCATCACTCTCGAAATGGTCCCAGTTCCGCTCCGGATCAGCGAATCGCGCTCCTGCTTCAAGCAATAGTACGTCCAGACCTCGAGCGGCGAGTTCCTTAGCGATGACCGCTCCGCCGCCGCCCGCTCCTGCGACAATCACGTCACGCATGGCTTTCACCTCCTTCTCGTGCTCAGCTCAGTCAACGTTGCGCCGGTTTTCGAAATAGCCCTTAAACTCATCCCTGCCGTCTGCGACTCCCGCATAGCTCGATATTGTCCAACCGACCGGCTGTCCGGTTAGCGAGCGAGCGTTGCGATCAAAGACGCCGGCTTCGGAGTAACAGAGATAGGCGACGGCTGCGAGAAGAATGCCCGCGAGTGGGCTCAATGACGCGTCGCCATCCATGATCTGAAAAACAGCCACCTTCTCGGGAAATGACAGGCGTGCGAACGGAGAGAGGAACGCCCCGCCGGCTGCTGGATTCACGGCCTGTGCCAGGTTGTTCAGGATCACCGCTACTGTCGCCGCAAAATTTGGCAGGTACGGCGCAGAGAGATCGAGACTCTCGATAAGGACTTCAGTGACCTCGGCATCTACACCTCCAGGCTCGGCGGTGCTGACGCCCTGGCCAACCGAATACATGTCCGGTCCTGGAACGACGAACGCCAGGAGGCCGTTCAGGGTATCGTGGACCAGGTCGATGCTGGCCGCTTGAGCAGCTTCGATCCAACTGTCGAATATGGGCGAGCTTCGTAGCAGGACCGCCGCCGCGGCGAACACGCCCGACTGCAAGAATGTCCGCCGCCTCACGGTCTTGCTTTTGAGAGTGAATGGTTGTGACTTGGGAGAGTCGTCGCTGCGTATTTTCGTATTGGGTTGCGCCATGAATTTCCTTTCGGTGAGCCTAGCGCTCTCTTCTTCCTGTGACTGCCTTCACCCGACGGTTAAGTCGTGCTCAACGGTCGTTCGACGTGGTTTTCTGATTCACGTTCGAGCGCAGGAACTCCTCGCGCCGCTGCTTCATCTCCTTCATCAACTCAGGGTGTTGCGCCCACTGTATGCCGCGCTCTTCGGGCTGCTTGAATACTTCAGGGTGCAAGTAGAAGCCGCGCTCGCGCTCGTCTTTTTCCACCTCGACCTTGATACGGTTCTTGTTGGCCCAGGCATCCTGGCGAACGCCGGTGACCTGCCAGGAGACCTCCATTCCCGGGACGCCCCCGGCTATCTTGAATCGGTTATTCGCCACCTTCTCGGCTATGTGCAGGTTCGGACCTGGAGCGCCGATAGCGGTGAGTGAATAGCGGAAATCCTTGTTCAACGCTTGGAACCATTCAGGTAGTTCCACTACTGCTTCGCCGTTAGGATCGAGCGAGGCGGTGCCATTGTAGATGTTCATCATGTCTGGCGACTCGACGAAGGAATGAAGGAGGTATTTGTTTTCGGGATCGAGCGGGTGATCTATCTTGAAGGAACCGCCTCCCTTCGAGAGAGAACCAGTAACGTTAACATTGCCAACGAAAAACCCTGCGAAGCTGTTGGGTCCACTGCCGCCGGTCGCAAGGATTCCGTCGCCGCCCCTGGTCGATCCATCGCCGCCGTGCGCTTCCAAACCGGCGGCGCCCTCCCCGGCAGGGCTGCTGCCGCCAGTCGCAAACACGCCTACGCCGCCTTTATTAATAAGGCTGTCACCGCCGTGCCCGACGACGCCGATGCCGGCGAGACCGATGGGATTGTCGCCGCCGAAACCGTTTACGCCAATGCCGCCGGTGCCAGGGGTTCCGTTATTCGGAACGCTGCCGCCAATGCCGTTGACACCGACTCCGCCCACGGAACCACTCGCAGCATCGCCAGCGATACCGTTCAACCCACTACCACCAAACTGGTTGTTCTCAACAAAAAGAATGTAATTGCTGGCTGATCCGGTGAGATTCAGTGGGATTACCGCCGCGCCTGCGGGTCCCGTATCACCCTTTGGTCCTTGCGGACCCATTTCGCCGGTATCTCCCTTATCGCCTTTCAGCCCTTGTGGACCGCTTGAGCCGGTTGCACCAGCATCGCCCTTTTGTCCTTGAGGCCCTTGAGGACCTTGAGGACCTATCGCTCCCACGGGCCCTTGCACACCCTGCGCGCCTTGCGGGCCCATCGGTCCCACTGGTCCTTGTACACCCTGCGGTCCCGGAGGGCCCGGCGTCGGGGTCGGCAGCAGCGTGACGCTGAGGTCATTATTGCCGGACACGATGGTCACGACCCGGGTGTCGGGGTTCCAGCCTGAACCAGGAAGCGCCACGGTGACAGAGTGATCCCCTTCGGACAGGGAGACGTTCATCGGCGTGACCTTGCCGGTGTTGACGCCGTCGATGCTGACCTGAGCGCCCGAAGGGAAGGACGACACCTTCAGCGTGGCTGCCTCGACGGCGGTGGCGCTGAATGAGACCAGCAGGACCAATATTGAAATCGGCAGCATCGTGCGCAGGATTCTTCGCATGTGACTTAACCTCGTTTCTGCCTCGACTGCCCCCGTGTTCGCGTTGATCGTGACGGTTTCACCCTTCGGCGACGCCGCCTCGGTGATTTGCTGCTTTCTGTAGATATCGTGTTTAGTTGACTTCATGGTGTCTCCTTTCAAATTTGAGCTTTCCCGAAATAGCGCTCTCATTCTCTAATGCGTATGAAGAGCTCAGACTGGCTCAACGCGAGAGCTTGATTCTCTTTACAAGGCTCTTGAATCACGGAAGGCTAACCAGATGGCCCGAGATGGCGAAGGTACAGCTAGTGGCCACCAGGCCGCTTGACTTAAAGGCCCACACCGAAACGGCAGTACCGGGAGCGGCGTACACCTTTATTGGTTGAGAGGCGGAAAACTTAGAAGCACCGTTGGAATCATTACCGGTAAAGATCGGAATCAGGAAATGAGGCACATCGAAAGATTGCGGCTGGGCTATGATTTGGAGCTGAGTGATGTGATTCCCCGGGCCCACCCGAAAAACAGCTGAAACATGTTCAATAACGAGTCGCTTTCCTGCCGGCACATTAGTTGGAGCGACGGTGACAACGGGCGTGATCTTAGCGTCGCCGCCATCATCATCTGCAACAGCTGGAGTGGCACAGGTCAAGGCTAACGCCAGTCCAATAGCCAGAGTCAGGAGAGTCTTTGCTGTTTTCATATTTGTGTCCTTTCTTCGGCGGTTGGTAGCCGGGTTTGGCGTTGATTGGATAGAACCGAGTAATTAGCAAGAAGTGAGGTCAAGGTTTACCAGGCGCTTTGAAACGACCTACGGCGCTGCACCTAGACCAACGCCAACGCGGCGAGTGAAAAGAAAACCGTGCCGCACTCCGTTGCTATCGTCGTAAGGCCCTACGATGAGAAGTTGACGGGTTCCGAGAGGGTGTCCGTTACGGTTGAACTGCTCTATTTCAGCAATCCCATGTGCCTGCGTAAAAGTCGCTCCCGGAAAGTCTATGCTGTCGTACTCTCCGTCCTTGTAGAGGTAGCCGTGATTAACACCGTCCATATCAATGTAGTGGCCGACCATGATGGAAGAGTCGGAGATTCTCCAGTGCATACTCATCATGGAACCGGGGAAATCCTCTGTGACGTAAGTGCCATCCGCCGCCACCCTGAGACTGTGCATGCTTGCGGGATCCGGGAAATAGCAACCTACAATCTCCCCCTTCGCGTTAAGGCCATGAGTGTAGGTCGTCACCGACGAGGGGACTTCCAAGATTCTCGTAAAGGCGCCGTCGCGCCACACGTATGCCCTGGTGTTGCCAGTCGCGTCATTGAAACCGCCCGTCACGTTCCCCTGTTCGTCTATACCCCATGAATCGGTAAAATTGGCCGCAAAGTTTGTATTCGTGTAACGAATCGTCTGGAACTGGTTTGACCCAGCTTTCAGAAGAAATCCATAATTTACGCCCGACACGAAGTAATCTCCGACAATGTCACCGGCGTTGTTGATGCCGAAGGCGCGCGTGCGGGCGGCACCGGGAACGTGAATCGT
>DASYSA010000343.1:0-4082 GCA_036003885.1 Blastocatellia bacterium
GGCTCTTTCAGGAATTCAATGATCTCCTGAAGCTCTTCCTTTGCTTCCTCGACGCCGGCCACATCTTTGAAGGTCACTCGCTTCTGCTGATTGCTCAGCAGCTTCGCCCGGGACTTTCCGAACGACAGTGCTTTATTTCCACCCGACTGCATCTGTCGCATCATGAAGACCCAGAGTCCGATGATGATAAGCAGAGGCGCATAGGTGAAGAGCGCGATCAGCCACTGGCTGGAAGATGAGTTCTTGAATGTGAACGGGACGTGGCTCTCATCCATCGCCTCGGCTATCTTCGACTGATAGAACTGATTCGGGAGATCGAGCTTGAACTTCTCTTTGGTGACCAGCTCACCCGTGATCCGGTTCTCATCGATTATGGCCGACAGGACCTGGGTTTGCGGCTTGGCCTGGATGTACTCGAGAAGTTGGGGAACATTGAGATCCTTCTCCTTCACGCCGCCGGGACCGTTGAAGAGCCGGTAGAGCAGAATCGCCCCGCCGATGATGACAATCCAAAAAACAATCTGTCTTACTGTTGAATTCAACCTGCTACCCTCCAAAAGATCGAGCGCCAAATCGCTTCTTGCATTCTAGCCTACCTCAATATGATGCGCAATAACTCGAATTCGGATTTCGAAATTCGGAGCGATCAGCAGAGGATTGTTCTCATTTCGAACGCCGAGACCCGAGATCCACAGTCACTACTCCATCACAGCCAGGTAGGGCAGCTGCCGAAACTGGTTCTGAATTCCCAGGCCATAGCCGAAGACAAAAGAATCATCGCCCTCAAACGCTATGAAGTCGGGCGTCATATCTACTCGGCGTTCCCCTGGCTTATCGACCAGGACACAGGTTCGCAGAGACTTGACCCCCCTTGAGGCCAACTGTTTTGTGATGTAGTCCAGCGTGATACCGGTTGCTACGACTCCTCCGACCAACAGAATATCGCGGCCGTGCGGGTCGAACTCGCTGGTAAACATCACTTCAGTCTGGCCTCCGTGACGATGAGAACTCACCTTCATGAAACAACAACTGAGGGGCGTATCCAATGTGCGAATCAGATCAGCCAGAAAAACGAAGGTATCGTCTAGAATCCCCACAATCGTCAGCTCGCCGCCGGTAGTTTTCGCGCGTATCTCGGCTGCGAGCGATTGTATGCGATTGCGTATCTCTTCTTCAGAACGTACGATTCGGAGAGTCTTTTCCATTACAGCTCCATGGGTGTCTGTTTTCCAGGTTAGTCCCGGAATGAATCAAACACCGGAAGCCCGCAAGATGGCAAGGCCGTGGGTCTCGTCTCGCGCGGCGAATTCGTCAGCAGGGGGCAATCCTGGGGACCATACGTACTGGCCGTCCGGGGTCGCCACTATTGGCCATATGGCTCGACGGCTGGTAGGGATTCTATGGTCAATCATCAGGTTTTTCAACTTCTTTGTTTGCTCGTGCCCCAGAACGCGGGCCCGCTCCCCTCGCAGCCGCGGCCTCACGATCAGCCGCTCGGGCAGCAACCGATCGTCCAGCACGGCGGTCAGCCAGTCGTGTCCCAGTGCCTTCTTCTCTCTTCGAGCTTGTTCAATCGCCGGCTGTAACAGGTCGCCGGGCTGGCCGCGCACCAGGCTTATATCAAGGCCGCCCGCCCTGGCCAAGGGCGCCTGGAGGCTGATTTCACACATATACTCCCATTCCTCGCTATCCGCGCCGCTCGCCGGCGTCCGCGAAATAGAAGGCATGAATACCAGGCAGTCAAACTCGAGCCAGACCTCAAACGCGCCGGGTAACATTATTCGGCTGCCGCTCATCCCGTTTGCGATGAGCGCGTCCACTGCTTCGATGTGGGTTCTGTCGATCTGTTCGTGTGGTTCCGTTTTCACGACATTGGCTCGCGCGAGTTCTATCGCCTTGATGATCATGCGCCGCCGTATCCCGGCGGGCTGGCTGCGCAGAGCTGCAACCGAATAGGCTGAACGGGCAGTCGCATCATCCGCGAGCGCCCGAGACTGACGGGCCCGATCCACCAGCGACGACGCCAACTGGTCGAGGGCGTCCTGATCATCGGCAATGATCTCGGCGGTTCCGGCTATGTGCTCGACAACGTGCGAGTTTACCTCTCGCAGTGCCGGGAGCACCTCGTTGCGCACGCGATTGCGAGTGAAGTCCGCGCTCAGGTTAGTCTGATCGATGCGGACTGGGAGTTCGCGGACGCGGCAGTAGGACGCGACCTCCTCTCGGGTTATGCACAAGAGCGGTCGGATAAGGAGGGGACGCGGGGAAGAAGGGAAGAAGGGGAGAGGGGGAGAAGGGGAGACGGGGCGGGAAGAGTGGGAGAGTGGGGGAGTGCGGGAATGGAAGCCAGGGGGAACCGCGGTGTCCGGTTCTCCTTCTCTCCCACTCTCCCCCTCTCCCACTCTCCCACTCTCCCACTCTTCTCCTTCGAACAAATGCGCCTGCATCATCGGACGCATCCCCACAAGGCCACGCAACCCGGAGCCCCGCGCCAACCGCATCAGCAAGGTCTCGGCTTGATCGCTCATCGTGTGCCCGGTAGCGATGCGGTCGCATCCGGCCTTTTGCGCCGTCCGCAGCAGGAATTTGTACCGAACCTCCCGCGCGATCTCCTCGACGCCCCTTCCGGATTCTTTCGCCACCTTGCGGACGTCCGCTTTTCGCACCGTCGATTTCAGCCCCAGTCGCTTTGCCAGGGCACGAACGAACCTGGCATCTTCAGCCGATTCCTTCCCCCGAAGCATATGGTCGAGATGCGCGACGTGAAGAGCGACAGCGGGTCGCAGTCTCACGAGGATGTCCAGCAGAGCTACGGAATCAGGTCCGCCGGACACCGCGACCAACACGCCCTCAGCGCCTTCGAGCAGTCGTAGCCGCTCGATGAACCTCGTAACTTTTTCGAGAGTGTCGGTCACACCATTTCCACGGAACCCGTTGTAATGGACAACCCAAGCATTACATGATGGATCGACCGGCGCAATGCACGTGTTTCACACACGCGGGCCACGATGCTGACGAGCTATGGGTCTCTTTTTCATTGGAATTCAGCGCGTGCCCTGCGCTTGTGTCGCTGTTGCGATCTAGTTGGAGACGTACTCCCAGTGCCATGGCTCGTAGAAGTATGGCTGGAACCCGAAACGAGGTGCGTTCTTCACGAGCCACCGATAGGCTGGAGTCTTGATCTGAATAGCGCGGTTCTGATCTTTCGTGCTGACCGGCTCTCCGCCCACATAGAGATCGAGCGCGCGTCCAGTGAGGTGGTGGCTGTTGATCGCGAGCCCCGCGCGTCCGGCGGTTGGCGATTGCCTGCGAAGTTGGTCCTGATACTCCTGGGATCGAAACGCGGAGATTATCTTCAAGTACTTCTCACCAGGGGCAAGCATGAGCGATTGATCGGCCGCGGCGGCTTTGATCATGCGCCGGTACGCCTCGTAGGTCCGGCGCTCAACTCTTCGAAGCTCTTCAGCGCGGGTTGGATCATAGAAATCCGAGATCGGCGCGGTCACCAACCGGTCATCGGCGGGAGCGGTTAGATCTCGCAGCCTGCTCGCTTGCAGAGCCGTCACCATCTGTGACCAGGTCTTTTCGTCAAGAACTCCGCTCTGCTGAAGTCCATTTGTGCCCTGCCAGCTGGAGAGCTTGAGAGCGAAGCGCGGACTTGCGGGTTGATCCTCAGCGCCGATCATCGACGAGATCAGCGGGCTGTAGAGATACCACCCACGCTGCGATTTGCCTCCGAAGGACCAGGTCAACTCGGATTTCAGGACTTCGTTCATGCTAGCCGCATGGTCGAACGCCGGTTTCATCCGTGAGGCCTTTGCCGCGCTCGACACGCTCGAAATGGAGGATTCCTCATATTTTGGAACACGCACAGAACCTTTGCGATTCGCCTGACCATCGGCATTTGCCAGCAGTCCGAACCCAATGAGAGTGGCTGCAATCAACAATATCCCGATGTATCTCGTCTGTTTTGAGAACAACATCCTGACTACCCCCTCCATGAGAAACGCTGATGAATTATAGCCCAGACCGCGCATTGAGCCAACCGCGCATTTTTCCGGGGGCTCTTCCTCTTTTCAAGC
>DASYSA010000344.1:0-8282 GCA_036003885.1 Blastocatellia bacterium
TATAAATTGAAGACATGAATCGGAACACCGCGCTCCCGGCAAAGACTAATCGCCGAGGTGTCCATCACTTTCAAATCGAGTTGGATCACATCAAGATAGGTTATGCAGTCGAACATCGTCGCCGTCTTATCCTTGGTCGGATCCGCGGTATAGATGCCGTCGACCTTGGTCGCCTTCAGGATCGCATCGGCCTTGATTTCGAGGGCGCGCAGGGCGGCTGCCGAATCGGTGGTGAAGTACGGATTGCCGGTGCCGGCCGCCAGGATGACCACTCGACCCTTCTCGACGTGGCGGATTGCGCGCCGGCGGATGAAGGGCTCGGCCACCTCGTGCATCTCAATGGCCGACATCACGCGCGTGAAGGCGCCCTGCTTTTCTAGCGCGTCCTGCAAGGCCAGCGCATTAATCACCGTCGCCAACATACCCATATAGTCGGCGGATGCTCGGTCCATGCCTTTAGCCGACAGAGCCACACCCCGGAAGATGTTGCCGCCGCCGACAACGATGGCGATCTCGACGTCCAGGTCGTGAACGTCTTTGATCTCGGCTGCTATGCGAGTGATGGTTGTCGGGTCTATGCCGTAGCCCTGCTCGCCCATCAACGCTTCGCCTGAGAGCTTCAGCAGGATTCGCTTATAGATCGGTTTCGGTTGAGCCGACATTGTATTGAAAGTGAAGAGCGATCGGGTTACGTTCTACTGATTGCCGCCCAGTAGGTCCTGAACGTCGGCGCCGAGGTCAGAGGCTCGCTTCTCCAAACCCTCGCCCATCTTAAACCTTGTGAACCGCCGCACCCTGACGTTCTCGCCCGTGTTCGAGATGGCCCGGCGCACCAGTTCCGCAACGGTTATGTTCTGGTCCTTGATGAAGGGCTGCTCCATCAGGCAAGTCTCCTGGTAGAACTTGCTGAGCCTGCCCTCGACTATCTGCTGCAATACATGCTCGGGCTTGCTGGCGTTCTTCGGGTCCATTCGAGCCTGTTCCAACGCGATCTCGCGCTCTTTGTCGAGCACTTCGGCGGGCACATCCTCTTTGGTGATGTAACGCGGCTCGGCGGCAGTTATGTGCATCGCCAGGTCGTGGACGAAGCCACGGAACTGTTCCGTGCGAGCAACAAAATCGGTCTCGCAGTTCACCTCGAGCAGCACGCCGATCTTTCCGCCCGCATGAATATAGGAGTCGACGACACCTTCGGCGGCGACGCGGCCGGACTTCTTGGTAGCCGTCGCCAACCCGCGCTTGCGCAGTATCTCGATAGCCCTGGTCTCGTCGCCGGTCGCTTCAGTCAGCGCCGACTTGCACTCCATCATCCCAGCGCCAGTCTTCTCTCTCAGCGCCTTGATCGCGGCTGGTGTCACTTCGTTTGCCATTGATTCCTCTGCTTCTCCATCTCGGATACGAAGACGCGCGGCTCGCTTGTTATGTCCGGGCCGCGCGCTCTCGCGATGCATCGATAAATTGTACCGCACCTGCTGTTGCCCCTCGGGCAGAGGGTGAAGCCCGTGCTACTCCGTGGCTTCCGGTGCCGGTGCGGGCGTCGGCTCGGGTGCGACCGCTTCGCTGACTGCCGGCTCGCTAACAGGCGGCTCGCTAACCGCCGGCTCTACAGCCGCCGCGGCAGTCGAGGCAGCCGGAGCCTCAGCCGGGGCTGGCGAAACAACCTCCACCGGGGCTGGCATAACCGGCTCCGGTATTGGTGGTGCGCCCGGCGGCACGTAGGTTGTGCGGCGCGCGCCTCTGGCGTCACCGCGGCCACGGCCACGGCCACCTCTGTCTCGTCGGTCGCCTCGGTCACCACGGTCCGCTTTGTCAGCCCGCGGAGCTTCAGCGGCTGCAGTCGCGGTACCCGCTTCAGCGCCCTCGGCCCCTTCGCCGAGGTCCGCCCCACCCTCTTTGACGATCTGCTGGCCTTCGATGATCGCATCGGCCATCTTCGCGGCGAATAGTCTCACAGCGCGCAAGGCATCGTCGTTCCCTGGCACGATGTAATCAATGCCGTCCGGATTGCAGTTGGTGTCGACGATGGCGACCGTGGGGATGCCGAGCTTGTTGGCCTCGTGAACGGCGATCTCTTCCTTGTTCGAATCGATTATGAAGATCACGTCGGGCAGTCCGCGCATATCGCGAATACCCGTTAGATTCTTCTCCAGCGCGGAGTGCTCGCGATCGAGCCGGAGCCGTTCTTTCTTGGTCAACCCGTCGAAGCGGCCGTCCGTGCGCATCGCTTCTATGTCCTTCATTCGTTGAATCGACTTCTGGACCGTTTGAAGGTTGGTGAGCAGCCCGCCCAGCCAGCGCTGATTGATGTAGAACTGGTTGCAGCGTTTGGCCTCTTCTTCGACTGCATCCTGGGCCTGACGCTTGGTGCCGACGAATAGAAAGCTCTTGCCCTCCATCGCCTGTTGGGTTACGAACTTAACCGCCTCTTTGAAAAGCCGCTGGGTTTTCTGAAGATCGATTATGTAGATTCCGTTGCGCTCGCCGAAGATGTACTCTTTCATCTTCGGATTCCACCGCCTGACCTGATGTCCGAAGTGGACACCGGCTTCAAGCAGTTCCTTCATTGTTACCGTAGCCAATAGCTATCCTCCTGTTGAATTGGTTTATGTACTCACCGGCCCGCGTCCCAATCGCTCCTGGAACAACCAATCGAAGCCGGCAATGGAATTTCTCGATTGCGGATTTCGAATTGGGGATTGGGGATTCCGCAATCCGAATTCCGCAATCCGCAATCCGCAATCGGTTTACCTCTTCGAGAACTGGAACCGTTTGCGCGCGCCCTTCTGCCCGTACTTCTTGCGTTCCTTGCCTCGCGGGTCGCGCGTCACGAAGCCGGCCTTCTTCAAGCGAGTGCGGAACTCGGGGTTCAGTTCTATCAGCGCCCTCGTGATGCCGTGACGCACTGCTCCCGCCTGTCCTGCGTTGCCCCCGCCATCCACGTTGACCAGAATGTCAACCTTGCCGACCGAGTCCGTTAGATGAAGCGGCTGGCGTATGACCATGCGATGGGTCTCGTTTGGGAAGTACTCTTCAAACTTCCTCTTGTTGACGGTGATCTCGCCGGTGCCCGGTCTGAGGAAGACCCGTGCGGTCGCGCTCTTACGGCGGCCGGTTCCATAATTCTGATTCGTCTCTGGCACTACTGATCTCCTTCGCTGCAATCGAGCGCAAGTGGTTGACCCGCGCCTGAGTTAAAACTGTCTCTCAAGTATCTCATCACCTTCGGAGCGAGTCTGGCGGCTTCGGCCGTCTCTAGACATCGAGTTCCTGCGGCTGTTGAGCCTGATGTGGGTGATCCGAGCCGGCATAGACCTTAAGCTTCTTCCCCATATGCCGGCCGAGTTTGTTCTTAGGGAGCATCCCGCGAATCGCCGACTCGAGTATGCGTTCGGGATGGCGTTGAAGCTGCTTTTGAGCCGTGACCTCTTTGAGTCCGCCGGGCCAGCCGGTGTGATGGCGATAGACCTTGTCCTGCATCTTGTTCCCGGTGAACACGATCTTTTCTGCATTTATGATGACAACGTGATCGCCCATATCGATGTACGGGGTGTAAGTGGGCTTGTTCTTCCCCATCAGCACACTGGCAATGTGGGTTGCGAGCCGGCCAACGGTCTTGCCGCTGGCATCGACGAGGTACCACTTGCGGTTCTGCTCGAGGTTTTTACCGCTCGGAACGAATGTCGTCTGCATGATACAAATCTCCAAATCTGTCGTAGAGAAAACGAACGAGAAGAATACGAAACGGGGGTTGAGGTTGTCAAGCGCAGGGCCGTGATCGCAGGCACTCATTAGTCGGCTCCTGGATCGCAACCCAGCCAGCCCATTTCGGCCTTCAGGTCGGTAGAACTGACGAAACGACTTGCGCGAATAGAACGCCTGACTAAGAATTCATTCAGACCGCCCATTTTAAGGGTTTCTACCGGGGACTGGCCGCAGCCTTGGGGATATGAATGAGGAAACTATGAAAAGACAGTTTACAGCTCTGCTCCTGGCAGGAACGCTGGGCGTCACGCTCGCTCCCGCGCTGCTGGCGCAGAATGACGCCGGCAAGCAACCGCCGCTCGCCAAAAAGGTACCACACACTACCGAGATCCACGGCTACAAGCTGAAGGATGATTACTTCTGGCTCCGGGAGAAGAAAAACCCAGAGGTCGTCAAGTATCTCGAAGCCGAAAACGCCTACACCGACGAGGTGATGAAGCCGACCAAACAGCTGGAAGAGGCGCTCTACAAGGAGATGCTCGGCCATATCAAACAGACCGATCTCAGCGTGCCGTCGAAGATTGGAGAGTACTATTACTACTCGCGCACCGAAGAGGGCAAACAGTATCCGTACATGTGCCGCAAGAAAGGCGGCATGGAGGCAATCGAAGAACTCCTCCTCGACCTGAACAAGATGGCTGAAGGCCATAGCTTCCTGGGGCTTGGCTCATACGGCGTCAGCAACGACGGCAACCTGTTGGCTTACTCGACCGATACGACTGGCTATCGCCAGTATTCACTCCACGTAAAAGACCTGCGCACCGGTAAGACGCTGAACGAGAATATCGAACGAACCGGTTCGGTTGTCTGGGCTAATGACAACAAAACGCTCTTCTACACGACTGAAGACGACGTCTCCAAGCGTTCGGACAAGTTCTGGCGCCACATGGTCGGCAGCGACAAGAGCGATCTGATCTACGAAGAGAAGGACGAGCTGTTCGACGTGGGCGCCAGCCGTTCGCTGGACAAGAAGATAATCTTCCTGGCCTCTTACGCGAAGACCTCGAGGGAGTTTCGCTATCTGCCGGCCGACAATCCAACGGGTGAATTCAAGGTCATTCTTCCACGTCAGCCCGGCCACGAATACGATGTCGATCATTACGAGGGTCGCTTCTACATTACGACTAACAAAGAAGCGAAGAACTTCAAGGTGGTCACCGCCCCGATCAGCGATCCCTCCGAAAAGAACTGGAAGCCGTTCATCGAGCACAATCCGAAAGTCAAGATTGATGGCTTGACTACCTTTGCCAATCACTTCGTGGTGTCGGAAAAAGAAGGCGGACTCAATTACCTGCGGGTGATTGATATGAAGACGAAGCAATCGCACCGCATCACAACCGAGGAATCGGACTACGCGCTGTTCATGGGCGGCAACCCGGAGTTCAACACGACGACGCTGCGCTTCAACTATCAATCGATGGTCACTCCGTCGTCGGTGTATGACTACGATATGAACACGCACCAGCGAAAGCTGCTAAAGCAGCAGGAAGTGCTCGGCGGCTACGACGCCAGGAACTACGAAGCGAGGCGGATCTGGTCGGTGTCGCGCGATGGGGTCAAGGTTCCGATTTCGCTCGTCTATAAGAAAGGCGTGAAGTTCGATGGCCAGGCTCCGCTGCTGCTCTACGCCTACGGCTCCTATGGCGCGTCGATGGCCCCGACGTTCTCCTCGAGTCGGTTGGCCCTTCTCGATAGAGGCGTGATCTATGCGTTGGCCTACATTCGCGGCGGCGGGGAGATGGGCGAAGAGTGGCGCGAGCAGGGCCGCATGATGCATAAGCTGAATACGTTTTACGACTTCATCGACTGCGCGGACTATCTGGAGAAGAACAAGTACACGTCGTCTGACCGGCTGGTGATAGAAGGGGGGAGCGCGGGCGGTCTGCTGATGGGCGCAGTGACGAATATGCGGCCGGACCTGTTCAAGGCGGTTGTCGCAGAAGTGCCTTTCGTCGACGTGATGAACACGATGCTCGACGCTTCGTTGCCGTTGACGACCAGCGAATACATCGAATGGGGCAATCCGAACGAGAAGCCCGCCTTCGACTACATGATCAAGTATTCGCCCTATGACAACATCAAGGCGCAGAACTATCCGGCGATGCTGGTGAGGGTTTCGCTCAACGACAGCCAGGTCCCGTATTGGGAGGGCTCGAAGTTCGTCGCCAAACTGCGGACAACGAAGACGGACAAGAACACTCTCTTGCTCAAAGTAAACATGGGTGCGGGACATGGCGGCGCTTCGGGCCGCTACGATGCGTTGAAAGAGACGGCGTTCAACTATGCGTTTATGCTCTGGCAGATGGGACTTACGAAGCAGGGTGGGCCAGCGGAGACAGATAGGCGGTAAGAGTGGGGTCTGCGTGAGGGTGGACGCGACGTCGTCCGTTGAGTTTCGCAACGCCGGCACGTCGGATATCGGGACCGTAGTTCCGCTTTCAGACACGTATCCTTTTGCGCCTGGTGCGATTCAAAGGCGAGACTCAAAGTAGCAAGGAACATCCGTTCTCATTATCACCCCACTTCAGTGGGGTGATCGCGAACGGGGCGGACTTCTCCGAACCGTTTCAACGGTTTCCCCGCTGCCATCGGCGTCCATGGCCGAATTCTGCACAGAAGGTTCAGATCACGACGGATCGTAAACCGTTAAAACGGTTTCGCAAGCACCGTCGCCCGCCAAACACCCCACTGAAGTGGGGTGTTAATGAGATGGGCGCCGAGCCAGGTGGGGCCCGGAGTCAAGGGCCTATTCCCGTAGCGAGTCTGACTTTCGATTGCGCCCATTTGTGCCAGAGACAGGTAATGCCGCCTGAAGGCGGAACTAGAGCCGGTAAATGCGTTCGGCGTTCTCGCCGAACAGCTTCCGCTGATTGCTCTCTCCTTCGCCCTCGGTCAACGTCTTCAACGCCTCGACCCATTGCCTGTAACTCGCCGCAAGCGTGCACACCGGCCAGTCGCTTCCGAACATCACCCTGTCCCATCCAAACACCTCAATCACGTACTCAACATATGGGCGCAGGTCTTCAGCAGTCCAGTTCCGGCGGTCAGCATTCACGACTATGCCCGACACCTTGCAGACCACGTTTGAGAAACTCGCGATCTCTTTGAGGTAACGCCGCCACGGTTCCATCTCGCGCTCCTTCACGAGAGGATTGCCGCAGTGGTCCAGAATGAAAGAGACGCCGGGACAGTGATTGATTAGACTGATCGCTTTCGGGAGCTGGCGCGAGAGCACACAGATGTCGAACGAGAGACCGTGCTCTTCGAGCGATCGAATGTTGTCGATGAACAGAGGGCTCTCGGACAGATCGTCAGGTTGAACGTGCAGCACGCGACGGATGCCCTTCAGTTTAGGATGTCTCGCTATCTGATCGATGTAAGCCTTGAAGTCGGGTTGTTCGGGTCTGCCGGTGGCCACGACGCCTTCGAGCAGATTGTCTTCTTCGGCAAGCCTTGCGATGAATCGCGTCTCGTCGAGCATGAAGGGTTCATCCACATCGGGTTCGACGAAAACGGTCTTGTAGATCTCCAGGCCGCGCGTCGCCTCGAGGTAGTCCGCCATTCGAAAGCTGCGATTCAACTCGGGAATCCCCGCACACCACGAGTAGCTGAAGAGGTCGAGGTCCCAGAGGTGCTGATGAGTATCGATGATCATCATAACGGTTTCTGGTTTGTGGTTTCCGGTTTATGGATTATGGTTTATGGTCTCTGGTTTCCCTAAACCCAACCAGAGACCATAAACCATAAACCAGAAACCGCTATGAAACCAATCTCCATCCTCTCTCTGGCAGCTCTGGTAATCGGCGGTTTGACCGTCGCGGCTGCTCGGCAACAACAGCCACCGATCTATGACTCGGAGCTGATCTTTCCCCTGGAGCACTGGCACAACCACGCGTCGTGTGTAGTCGAGTGTCCAAACGGCGACCTGCTCGTCTGCTGGTTTCATGGGTCAGGTGAACGTCAGGCCGACGACGTTAAAGTCGAAGGCGCGCGTCTGCCGAAAGGCTCGAAGACCTGGCAGCGGCGCTTCACGATGGCGGACACACCCGGTTATCCGGATACGAACTGCACGATGTTTATTGATCCCCGCCACCGTCTCTGGCTGATGTGGCCGACGATCCTTGCCAATGAATGGCACACGGCGTTGATGAAGTACAGAATCTCATCCGACTATCAGAAAGAAGGACCGCCGCGATGGGAATCGAACGAATTGCTCCACGTGACTCCCGGCCCGGAGTTTGAACGCACCGTAACTCAGGCGATGGTCGACTTCGAACAGACCCTCAAGGACCGCTCGGAGGCCGAGCAGAAACTCGCCCGCGATTACATCGAGCGCACAAAGAAGAACGCCGCGGACAAGCTCTTTCGCAGACTCGGGTGGATGACCCGCGCCCATCCGTTCGTCCTTCACGATAAGAGGCTTATCGTGCCTCTCTACTCCGATGGCTTCTCATTCTCGTTGATGGCGATAACCGATGACTGGGGACAGACCTGGACAACAAGCACTCCTCTTGTCGGAG
>DASYSA010000345.1:0-9932 GCA_036003885.1 Blastocatellia bacterium
AGGCTATCAGAGCCACTCCTGAGAGCAGCACGGCACACACTGCGAAAGTCATCAAGTCAGTGGCGCTCACACCGAATAACAGGTTCGACATCAAGCGCGTTAAACCGAAGGCCGCCGCTAATCCCGTTCCAATTCCAGCGAGAGCCAGTGTCATCCCGCGTCCTACGATCAGCTTGAGCACGTCCGACCTTCGCGCTCCGAGCGCCAGCCGAATGCCGATCTCGTTCGTGCGCTGCGAGACCGTGTAGGAGATCACTCCATAAATTCCGACAGCGGCCAACAGAAGCGCAACCGCCGCAAACAGACCGAGCAGAACCGTTCGATAACGCGGCGCAGCGACAGCTGAGTAAAGCCACTGCTCCATCGTTCTGACAGTGGCGACCGGTTGATCGGGGTCGATCGACTGAATCTCTTTCCGCACGGCCGCGGCAAGACTCATCGGATCGATCCGCGTGCGAATTACCAGGTTCGTCCAGCTCATGTCATGAGCCGGCATGTACATCGCCGGGAACGGTTGAGATTCCAGCGCGCGATGGCGAATGTCGCCCGAAATGCCGATGATCTCGAACGCGTCTTTACCCATCATTAACACCAGGCGCTTTCCAATCGGGTCTTCGTCCGGAAAGACCTGACTCACGAGCAATTCGCTGACGACCAGTACCCTTGCGCTCTGGCGAACTTCCTGTTCGGTGAAGTTGCGGCCGCGGAGCAGCGGAATCCGCAGCGCCGCGAAATAGTGCTCATTCACACGGCGGAAATCCGCGTCGAATCCGTCGACCATGTTCACCGGCGGGCGACCCTCGACCTGAAACGGCATGTCATTAGGCTGGCCGCTCAGTGGCAGTTCGGACACCATACCCACGGTTTCCACGCCGGGCAGGCCTGCAATGCGATTTTCAACTTGCTCGAAGAGATTCGCGGCCTTCTCGGGCGTACCGTATTTCTCTCGCGACAAGTCAACGCGCATCGTCAGCACGTTCTTTGCGTCGAAGCCGGGACCTACCTGCTGCAACTCTATAAAACTACGAATGAGCAAGCCGGCGCCGATCAACAGCACAACGGCTATCGCGCCTTCGAATACAACCAGCAGGCTGCGCGTGCGGTTGCGGTGCGCCCCATCGGCTGCGCTTCGGCCTCCCTCCTTGAGCGTTTCACTGAGATTGAGTTTCAAAGTCTGAATCGCGGGAGCAAGGCCAAATAGCAGTCCAGTCATGAATGAGATGACGAGGGTGAAGACGAGGACTGTCGCATCAATGCTGACCCGCGCAGTTGACGGGATGTCGCCGGAGCCAAGCTTGACGAGCAGATCAACTCCCCACGTGGCGAGGAGCGCCCCGAGTGCTCCCCCGACGAGCGCGAGCAGCACACTCTCGGTAATCATCTGCCGCACGATTCGGAAAGGCGAGGCTCCAAGCGCGGTTCGCACGGCGATCTCTTTTTGCCGAGAGGCGGCGCGCGCAAGCAGCAGATTTGCCACATTCGCACACGCAATCAGCAGCACGAATCCGACTGCGCCGAACAGGATCAACAGTGTCGGTCTGATGTTGCCCACAATCTGATCACGCAGTGGAACGAGCCGCAGATTCCACCCGGTGTTGCTCGCGGGATACTCCTCTTCCAGGCTGCGAGCCACGGTATCGGTATCGGCCTGCGCCTGCGCAAGCGTGACGCCTGCCTTGAGTCTTCCGACCGGCCGCAGGAAATGTGCCTTTCGCTGTTTCATATCCGGCGAGTAATCGAAGTTCATTGGGACCCACAGCTCGGCAGTCTGCGGGAAGCTGAACTCCGGAGGCATAACGCCTATTATTTCAAAAGTCTTACCATCGAGTGTGACGGTTTTGTTTACGATTGATGGATCACCCGCGAAACGCCGTTGCCACAGACGCTGAGTCAGCACGGCAACCTGGTCGCGGCCCGGCTTTTCATTCTCGGGCAGAAACACGCGGCCAAGCGCCGGGCGGACGCCCAGCGCCTGAAAGTAATTCCCCGTGACCACAGCTGCAGACAGTCGCTCAGGCTCGCCGTCGCCGGTGAGGTTGAACGGAACCGGAACACCAATTAACGCAGCGAACTCCTCGAAGGTCTCGGTGCGGTCCCGGTAATCGAGAAAGTCGAGCGGGGAGACGCTGGCGCGACTGCCGCCGTTGCGAATGTTTCCCCACATCCAGACGAGCCGGTCGGGTTCGGCAAAGGGCAATGGCCGCAACAGCACTCCATTAACAACGCTGAAGATAGCGGTGTTGGCGCCGACTCCCAGGGCCAGCGTGAGCACAGCCACAGCCGTGAAGCCCGGCTTCTTAAGCATCATGCGAATCCCATATCGAACGTCGTCCAGAATACTGTTCATAATTTGTCCTTTGTCCGTGGTCAGTTGTCCGTGGTCCGTTGTCCGTGGTCCGTTGTCCGTAGTCCGTAGTCCGTTGTCCGTGGTCAGTTGTCCGTAGTCCGTTGTCCGTTGCCAGTCGTCAGTTGTTAGACGTTCAAATGACCACGACAGACCACGGACAACGGACAACGAACAACGGACCACGGACAATCACTCGTATCTGAGTACAATCATCGGATCCACTTTCGTTGCTCGGCGTGCCGGAATGTAGCAAGCCACGAGCGCAACACTGGTCAACAGCAGCGCAAGGGCGCCGAATATCGCCGGATCCGTTGCGCTCACATTGAAGAGCAGGCTTTGCATCAGCCCGGTCAACACAAGAGAGGCCCCAGAGCCAATAATCACACCCGTTACCGTCAGACCGATCCCCTGCCTCATCACCAGACTGAGCACGTTACGCGGTCGCGCCCCGAGCGCCATCCGAATCCCGATCTCGCGCGTGCGCCGCGTCATTGCATACGACATCACACCGTATATCCCGATAATTGCCAGCAGCAGGGCGGCCGCCGCAAAGACGCCAAAGATGAGCAGGCTGAAACGGCGACTGTCGAGAGAAGAAGAGAAGATCCTTTCCAGCGTTCGGAAATTCACGGGGAGTTCCGGATTCATCGATTCCACCGTCTGTCTCAACACCGGAATGAGTGCCGCGGGATCGCTTTGCGAACGTACCACTATGGAGAAGTCAGCCGTCCTTCCGGGGCGCTGCAACGAGGAGACGTAAACCGTGGCCGCCACTTTGAGGTCCAACCCGTACTCGCGCACGTCATTGACTACTCCCACGATTTGCAACATCTGTTTATCGCCGTCCATATTGCCGTATTGAATTCGTTGGCCAATCGGCTCTTCGTTTGGCCAGACGCGCTGTGCAAGGGCCTGGCTGATGACCGCGGCATGCGATGAATCCGGAGTGTCCGACCTGTCGAAGAGTCGCCCGCGCAAAAGCGGAATTCCCATCGCGTCGAAATATCGCGAGCTAGCGACTCGGAATTCGGCGTAGCCTGGTCTGGAGGGATCGTTGTCTATCAGGAACTGGCCGTCGGCGCCTCGATCGGTCATCGGCAGCGCGTTGATTCCACCGGCGGCTTTAACGCCCGGAATCTGACTGATGCGCTCCAGCAACGATTCATGAAATTGGGCGAGTTGAATCTTCTGTTGTTTGTCCTCCGGGAATGGCGACGAGATGTCCATCGTCACGGCGCTTTCCGTCCGGAAGCCGGGATCAATGTGAATCAGTTTCAGAAAGCTCTTTGCGAGCAGCCCCGCGCCTACCAGAAGCACCAGCGTCATGGCCACCTGTGAAATCACCAGCAACGAACGCAGACGCCCGCTCAATGGACTTGCCGATTGTTCGCGGCCTGAACCCTTGAGCATCGACTGCAAATCCGACTTCGAAAGCCTGAGCATCGGCGCGAGGCCGATCACAACCGCGACCAACAACGATAGTCCAAAGGTAAACAGCAGCGCACGGGCGTCAACACCGATCTCGTGCACTCGCGGAAGGTTGCCCGGACTAATGCCGACGAGGAGATCAACGCCCCACAGCGCCAACAGAACTCCGACGATTCCAGCGATGAATGTCAGCGAAAGGCTCTCGATGATGAACTGTTTGGCCAGGTGCAATCGCGTCGCGCCGAGAGCCGTGCGCAGAGCAAACTCCTTCTGCCGCGAAGCCGCCTGGGACAGTAACATGTTCGCCACATTCGAGCAGGCTATCAGTAAGAGAAACGCGACCGCAGCCAGCAGGATCATCAATCCCAGTCGCACGTCCTTTACCAGAAACTCCTGCAACGGGATTGCTGAGAAGTCGACCGCGTCGGTTTCCGCGCCATGCGCCTGTTTGAGTCGCCGTCCGATTGCACTCACCTCGGCCCGGGCACGATCGAGCGAAATGTCGGAACGCACCCGTCCAATGACACGACAGTTATGCGCCGTCCGTGATTCGGCTGCAGCATAGATTTCTCGGGGAATCCAGATCTCAGCTTCTTGAGGAAACTTGAACCCTGCGGGCATGACTCCAATGATGGTGAAATTCTGGTCCGAAATCCTTAGCGGGATGGATGCGAAATCCTGCTTTCCTTCGAGCAGCGATTGCCAGAAACCGTAGCTGACGACGGCGACGGGGAGGCCGCTACCGAGCCTGGTCTCGTCGGGTGAGAATGCGCGGCCTTGCGCCGGTTGCACACCCATCACTCGAAAGAAGTCCGATGAAACGGTGTACACCGGAGTGCGGACGGGCTTTGTGCCGGCGACGACGGTGGCGGTGTCTCCGTTGTATTCGGCCATCGCCTCGAGGCTCTGCGTCTCCGCCTTCAGGTCGAAAAAGTTCGGGTCCGCGAAATTTATCAGCGAGCCTTTCGCGTTGACCTCTTTCAGCTGCACGATCCGTTCAGAGTCGGGGTAGGGCAGGGCGCGCAACAGTACGCCGTCAACGATGCTGAAGATGGCCGTGCAGGCGCCGATGCCCAGTGCGAGCGAAAGGAGTGCAGTCGCATTGAGTCCCGGACGTGCGATCAACATTCGAACAGAATGCCTTAAGTCGCGCCATGTCGTGTTCACTGTCTCTCCTTGTCAGTGGTCAGTGGTCAGTGGTCAGTTGTCAGTTGTCCGTGGTCAGTTGTCAGTTGTCCGTTGTCCGTTGTCTCCGGTTTCTACTAGGCCGATACAACGGACAACTGAAAACTGACAACGGACACCTGTTCATTCGTATCTGAGTGCAACCATTGCGTCGACCTTCGTTGCGCGCCGAGCCGGAATATAGCAAGCCATTAGCGCTACGACTGCGAGCAAAAGAGTGATGAGCGCGAAGGTCCAGGGATCAGTCGCGCTTACACCGAACAGAAGACTCTTCATCACCCGCGTCAGCGCAAGGGATGCCGCCAGTCCAATCGTTACCCCAAGCCCAGTCAGTGCCACGCCCTGTTTGAGAATCAGCCTGGCTACATCAACCGCGCGCGCACCCAGCGCGATGCGAATGCCGATCTCATTGGTGCGCTGTGCGACTGAGTAAGAGACCACTCCGTAAATCCCGACCGTGGCAAGCAGCAGACCTGTTGCGGCGAAGACACCGATCAGAAGCATGTTGAATCGTTGTGGCGCTATCGATCGAGCGACGACCTGTTCCATCGGACGAATCTCAGATAGCGGCAGGGCCGCGTCCAATGTACCGATCTCGCGCTTGATCGCCGCCCCGAGACTCTGCGGGGCCAGAGAAGCCCGAACGGTGAAGTATGATGACACGAACCTTCTCGCGATCGTCATCGCTTTCTCCGGAACTTGTGCGATAGGCACGAAAACCATCGGGGGCGCATCGCTGTCGAGGCCGAACTGCTTCGCATCGCCCACCACGCCGACAATCTGGCGTACGGGATCGCCCAGGTCGCGGCCGATAGAGAACTGCTGAGTCGCGGGATCCGCATCGCTGAGATTCCGGTGGACAAAAGCCTCGTTTACGATTGCGACCGCCTGCGCGCCGGTGTTGTCGGCGTCGGTGAAAGCTCGACCCTGCTTAACCGGGATCCTCATTACATGGAAGTATTCAGGAGTGATCATCCGAAATTGCACCGCGCGGGTTGCGTCCGGGCGCCCGGGAAAGAAAACCGGCATGTTGAACTGGGCGTTCAACGGCAGAGTGCTGGTGACAGCCGCAGACTCCACGCCGGGGAGATTGCTGATACGTTCCACGGCGCTGTGGTAAAACGCCGCCGCTTCGTTCGTCGTGTCGTACCTCTCGCCGTTGAGCGCAACCTGGACCGTCAGCACATCGTGGGCATCGAAGCCCGGCTCGACCGCGCTCAGATTGGCGAACGTTCGAACAAGCAGCGTCGCCCCGACCAGGAGCACCAGCGACGTCGCCAGCTCGAGCACGACGAACACATTGCGCAAGCGCCCGCGCTGAGCCCCGCCAACGCCCTTCCCAGCCCCTTCCTTGAGCGCCGAGTTGACATCGATTCTCGCAGCCTGAAACGCCGGAGCAAGGCCGAACAACAACCCGGTTACCACTGCCGCCGAAAAGGCGAACGCCAGCACGCGCCAATCGAAGGTGACCTGCTGCGTGCGAGGTAGGAACTGCCCTGGCAGAGCTGCTACGAGGAGATCGGTCCCCCAGACAGCCAGCAGCAATCCGGCCGCGCCTCCGACAAGCGCGAGCAACACACCTTCCGTTAACAACTGCGTTACTATGCGCCAGCCACCTGCGCCTAAGGCCCGCCGAATCGCAATCTCTTTCCGCCGCGCCGTCGCGCGAGTGAGTTGCAAATTGGCGACGTTCGCGCAGGCGATCAGCAATAAGAACCCGACCGCGCCCAACAGAATCCAGAGCCACTGTCTCACATCGCTCGTGAACAATTCCTGATACGGGCGCGCCCCCAGGCTTTCGCCCTGCTCCATCGAGCGGGGATGGGCCGCGCGATACTCCTCGGCGATGAGCTTCAGTTCCTCATTTGCCTGCGACAGAGTTATTCCTGGCTTCAACCTCGCGATAACTGTGGCGTTCGGATTCGGGTCGCCAGTCAGCGAGGGTCGCATCGGCACAAATAGGTCAATGTGGGGAAGGTATTGGAACTTAGCGGGCATCACCCCGACGACCGTCACGCTCTGGCCATTAAGCGAGATTGGTTTGCCGATCAGGCTCGCATCCGCGCCAAAGCGCCTGCGCCACAAGCCGTCGCTCATAATGACGACACGGTCGCCGCCCTCCGTGTCTTCCTCCTGGGTGAATGTGCGTCCAATGGCAGGATTCACTCCCAGCACTCGAAAGAAATCGACTGAAACGCGAACCCCGTCGACGTACTCGGCTTCGTCACCGCCGGCGAGATTACACCCGCCGCCCAGACCCTGAGTGGCCGCCATCGCCTCGAAGGATTGGTTATTGTCGCGCCAGAAGAGAAACTTCGGCTCACCGGCCGCCACCATCATCCCGCTGGAATACTGCTGGCCGATCCACATCAGGCTTTCAGATTCCGGATAGGGAAGCGGCCGCAGCAACACTGCGTTCACGACACTGAAGATTGCCGTGTTTGCGCCGATGCCTAAGGCCAGCGTGAGCACTGCCACTACCGTAAAGGACGGTTTCTTGATGAGCATCCGCAGGCCATACCGGAGATCCAGCGAGAATGTTGTCACGTTGCCCTCCCAAACGCCGATGTGAGCCGGTCTGGCGGATGAAGCCTCGCGTAGACACAGCCGCCCTTGGCGTCTGGTCAGCCAATGCCGTGCCAGTGAGTCGCGTAAGTAAGATGAACGAATAATTGGCCCTTAAGAGCGGGCATCTGGTGCGTGAATCGAAGATAGTTGTACGTTTCTGGGATGGTGAGGTCCCACGAGTGGGAAATCAGCGAGAGACTATCCATACAAGATTTGCGTAGAGACCGGGGAGCTGCCCGCACCGCCGCCGCAAGAAAAGAAAGTGCTTCATGAGCAAACCGGGGCTATCGCGCGATTTTTCTTGACTGCTTAACAGTCTCTATCCACTGGTCGAGTCTAGGCTTTGAGCCTGGGTCGAGTTTGATGCATTGGGCGAAGTCCTCCTCGGCTATGGCATCCTGTCCCTGTAGTAGTCGCACGAATCCTCTGTTCCCATAAGCCTGGGCAAGGCGAGGATTGAGTTCGATTGCGTGGTTGAAGTCGGCGACCGCTCGCTGCAAGTCCTGTTTGTGAAAACGCAACGTACCTCGAAGATGGAAGGCGTCGGCCAAACGGGAATTGAGTTTAATTGCCCTCTCGGCGTCGGCAAGGGCGCCCTCGAGGTCACCTTTATCGCGGCGAACGTGACCACGGTTAGAGAAGATTTCGGCGCGGCGAGGGTTCAGAGCTATCGCTTGATCGAAATCAGCAAGTCCTGCTTCGTAGTCGCCTCTCGCCACACGCACGTTCGCTCGGTTGTTATAGGGATCAGCATACAGCGGATCGATCTCAATTGCCTTGTCGAAATCTGCGAGGGCTCCGTCAAGATCTCTCAATGCAAAACGAGTGCTGCCGCGATTGTTGTAAGCTTCGGTAAGGCCCGGGTCGATCGCGATGGCTGAATCATTATCGGCGAGGGCGCCCTCCAGGTCTCCCTGGTAGTGGCGCGCCAGGGCTCGACCCACGTAGGCCGCGGCAGTGAGCGGGTCAACTATCGTGATCCGATTCGCGTCGGGGTTGGCGGCGATGAAGGCTGATTCAGCTTTCCATTTTTTGTGACCGGAGCGAGAAGCTTCCTGGGGCCGGGAACTAAGCTCGATGGCGGCAGTAAAGTCGGCGATGGATCTGTCGAGGTCGCCCTTGAGGTAGCGCTGTCGTCCGCGATTGTACGCGTCCTGAGCGGCGCCAGGACTTTGGCCTTTTGCCACCGAGCAAAAGCAGAAAACGAGAATCAGAACCGAAGCGAGACGATGGTTAAACATTTTTGGGCTCCTCTTCTGAGATTCAGTACGAAGCTGTCGAGTTCAAGCAACTCCGTGGACCGAAATACAGAATGCGCCTCCGAATCTCGGTTCATGATTCGCAAACAACCGTGAGTGACGTTCAGCGGAAAAAGGTTGCAAGTCAGAAAGAGTTCACCGCCATCGCGTGTTCTATACCATCTAACTGCGCAACACTTCCGCTTAATGAAAACAACCTCTCATTCGGCGCGGTGCGTTCTCCTAATCTATATACTCGGACTCGCCGAAAACTGTTGAGACCAATTTTGATGAGACGCCTGATGACGACGATGCGAGCAAAATCATCCGGACTTCATGTGAAGGATGATCTATCACGGTGTCTCTCTTTTCGGAATCGATGAACTAGCCCCTGGCGGCGCGCTCCTTCTTTATGATCTGAATGCTCTGCTCCAGTTTCGGCCTCAAGTCCGGGTCTAGTTTGAAACACATTTCGAAGTCTTGTTCAGCCTCCGCGTCATGGCCCTGTTGCAGCCTCACCAGGCCTCGAGTGCCATAAGCCCGGCCCGATTTTGGATCGAGTTCGATCACCCGGCTTAAGTCGCTCAACGTCCGGTCAAGGTCATGCCTGTCGTATCGAACGAGAGCGCGGCCAATGTAGGCCTCGACAAGATGGCGATTGATCTCAATCGACCTGTCGAAGTCAGCGAGAGCGCCGTCAACATCTCCTTTTATTCGACGAGCGTGACCACGGTTGCAATAGACCTTCGCGTTTCGAGGATTCAGGGCAACCGACTTATTGAAGTCAACGAAAGCGGCCTCGAAGTCTCCTCTATCCACCATGACGTTTGCGCGGTTGTTATATGCATCGGCGTCTCGCGGATCGATTTCGATCACGCGGTTGTAATCTGAGAGGGCGCCGACGAGATCTCCTTTTGCCCAACGCAAGGTACCGCGGTTGTTGTAGGCTTCAGCGAGGCCTGGGTTGATTGAAATTGCCATTTCGCAATCCGAGAGGGCGCCTTCAATGTCACCTCGCCCATAGCGAGCCAGAGCGCGATCGGAGTAAGCGCCCGCGGCAAGCGGATCGAGGAGTTTGATGTGATCGAGGTTCGAGGCTTCGTCGTTGAATTCCCGGCTCGATCTCCAGCCCTGGCCGCTCCGTCGAAGATTTGCCTGGGGGAGGG
>DASYSA010000346.1:0-3958 GCA_036003885.1 Blastocatellia bacterium
CAAAGAGGCCGAAATAGTTGTGATCAGAGCCACCAACAGAACGGAGCAACCAGCGAGGGGAAAGCTGTTTCGGAAAATCCTGCTAATAGTTTTCCGATCGTTCCGTCCAGAAGCCTGTGCGATCAGAAGCATGGAGGACCAGCTGAGGCCTGCGTCTGAGAACGTCAGGTAGCCGCCGAAAGACAGTCCGGTGAGCAAGACACCGTAACGTTCCTGACCTAGCCACTTAAGGTAGAGAGGAACAGTCACCAGCGACAGGAGTCTGGCGGCTACGTCAAAGGCTTGAACGACTGCAGTCGCTCTGGCCGCCTTATGAAGGCGGCTCTCATGGGTCCCAACTATCATCGGGGAATTGGTTTTGACAAGAGCACACAGATATGAAATGGGGCTTTCCGGGCTGCCACGAGCACACACGACGGAGTAATGCGGAAGCGTCGAAATGATCGATGTTGATGCCGAAAATGTGCATGAACTCTGCGTCGTGGCTTAGGAGGAATCAGATCTGCCCGTTAGGCCGCCCGTGGTGCCAGGAGGTGCACTGTCTCCTTCGCTTCCCGCAGCTTGATTGGCTGACGGGTTCTATCGCAGAGCACAGAGTAACCACAATGGCGTAGAGTCTCAGTTAGTTCCGTTGCGTAATCGGACGATGGCCAACTGGCGCAATGGCACTCAATTACAAGAGCTGGCCGGAAACGCCGTAAGGTCTCGGTTCCACCCTTAATCACATCGAGTTCGTGGCCCTCCACATCAATCTTTAAGGCATCCGGAAAAATCTGATGGGTTGCACAGTACTCGTCGAGAGCCACTGCATGGACGCTTTGGGTTGGAATAGAAGCCTCGCTATGATCAACCACGAAATTGTTTCTCCCGTCGCCATAGGCCGACAACGTAAGATCGCGGGCCCGGCGGGAAAGGGCGAGCGGAACCACCTCTACGCCTTTCGTCCCATTGAGATCAATCATTCTGCGGAGCCACCCGACGGTCGAATCGCAAGGCTCAAATCCCACCACTCTAATGCCATTGAAAAACTGCTTAGCCAAGGTGATCGAATACAGACCGATATTCGCACCAACATCGAAGAAGGTATTGCCGGGCCTGAGTTCTGAAGCAAGGAAGCTCAACAGATCAGCGTCGGGATGAACGCCGGTCCAGTAGTGACGGTGAAGTGCCACCGGAAGAAATAGGCGAATGTCGGGTGTAACGCGAGGGGTCAGTCCGCGCCCACCATGTGCGAGCAGCGCGGCGACCTTCTTCGCCCTTGGTATCGATCGCGAGGAAACTTGCATCTCGTGGCATCCTTTCAGCGTGAATTGTGTTTCGAATCTTTAAACGTCTCGGGAATTCCGCCAGAAAATGCACCATCGTCATAGTCCCAGCGCGTAGGCTGTTCTCTGAGGAGGGCTTGCAAGAGGCAGTCAACGCCGTGACGATCGCGTAACCGACAGCCGCGTGACCTTGGAGTGCTCGACTCCACGCTTCACCGCGTGGAGTGGAATGTGTTTCTCGCAATCAACACTAGTTCAGCTCTTGGACCGCTTCCCATCCGCCGAGTAGCTGTATTGATATGAGTAGTAGTAATCATCGTAGCCTTCACGCCTCAGATCCACATTGTTGAGGACGATGCCGAATACCTTGGCCCCGACTGCGGAAAGTTCGTGACACGCGCGCTGGACTGCATGCCGAGAATTTCGGCCGCCGTGCACGACAAGGATCGCGCCGTCCACCATGGTCGAGAGGATCATCGCATCCGTAACGCTGCCGAGAGGTGGCGAGTCGATGACGATGTGATCGTAGCGTTCGGCCAATTGACGCAACAGACGCTTCATTCTCTCAGAGCTGAGCAACTCGGCTGGGTTGGGCGGGATGGGACCGGCCGGGATCAGGCTCAAGTTTTCCCCAGGGAGTTCGTGTGTAACCTCGGCTACTTCGACATTGCGGACGAGACACGTGGATAACCCGGAATTGCACGGGATTCCGAACACATCAAGAAGCGAGGGTTTTCTGAGATCGCAATCCATAAGCAGAACCCGCGCTCCAAGCTGGGCCAACGAAATGGCAGTGTTGGTAGCAGTTGTTGTTTTGCCCTCCTCCATACGGACGCTCGTGACCAGGATGGTTTTGGGGGGACTTCCAGCGACCGACAACAGCAGGGCGGTTCGTAGTGCCCGGTACGATTCCGAAGCTTGCGAGCGGCCGTCGAACTCCATCAAGCGCGCCCGTTGAACTCTCTCAGAAGATTTTCCCCCGGAACCAAAGGCCAGATCTGCCGGGACCTCCTTGCGCTTGCGTCCCCTCAGCATAGAGTTCCTCGCGCCAATAGCGGGTATAACCGCGAGGGCCGGCAATTGGGTAAATCGAATCACATCGTCGACGTTCCGAATCGAGTCATCGAAACGCTCGAGGAGCCACGCCAGACCCACTCCTCCAGCCAGGCTCAGGAACAGGCCGATCAATACAGTGCGCCGCCGATTCGGGCTCACCGGCCTTTTCGGCATGTGCGCGGGAGAAATGATGCGAATGTTGCTGTGCTGCTGCGCGACTTCGAGATAGGCCTGGTTTGTTTTCTGTAGGAATTCGGTATAAAGGGATTTCGCCGTATCGACATCCTGCTTGAGGAGGCTGTACTGGATGGTACGCTGGTTTTCCTGCGTGGCCCCGGCTTTGGCCTCGGCGAGCGCGGCCTTCAGCGAGTTCTCATCACGGACCATCCGTTCGTAGTCGGCCTTGAGTTTCTCTTCCAGCAGGCCGCGGCTAGCCGCAATCTGGTCGCGGATCGCGGCCATCTGCTGGTTGATTTCGGCCATTTTGGGATACTTCGGCCCATACGTGACGCTGAACTCCGCTGCCGTCGTTGCAAGCTCGCCCAATTTCCGTTGCAGTTCTGCCGTCTGCGTGTCCGCGAACGCTTCCGGAATTTGGGCCACCCGCCCCTGCCGCACCTGCTCGTACAAGGACTCCTTCAAGATACGATCGGTTTCGGCTCGCGTTGCCAGATCGTGCAGGCGGGACAGCTTTTCCGTGATCAGCGTTGCTTTGCCTTCGATCGAGTAGATATTGTTCGCTTTTGTGTAGTCGCCCAGCGCTTGTTCGGAGCGTTCGATTTTGGATTTCAACTCACGCGTGGAACGATCGAGCCATTGGGATGCGCTCGTGAATTTTTCGACTTTCTTGTCGAAGCTAGTCTCGACGAATCGTTCGGCGATCGCATTGGCGACGCTGGCGGCCACCACGGGATCCGTGTGCGTGAAGGCGATGGTCATGGCGCGCGTGTCCACGATGCGCCTGACGCGGAGGGAACCCTCCAACATTCCGACGTACGGCGCCAGGCGCTCGACCTCTTCGGGACGCCGGTTGCCCTCCACTTTCGACTTCACCGGCGTCGTTGTGAATACACTCGGTGATGGGGAAGCCTCATCTTTCCGGATCTTGCCGGCAATCTGACTCAGCGACTCCCAGACAGAGCTCTTTGTCGCACCGAGGAATGCCGGATTCTCGTCCAACCGTAGTTGCACGACCACATCCTCCAGCAGCGGCGTGCTCTTGAGGATGACCTCGCTGGTGTTCATCGTCACATATAGATCGTCTTCTTGCTGGATGAACACTTCGTTCGAACTGAGGCGCGCCCCGCTATCCCGGCCGATTTCGATTGTCGCCGTCGCCTGGTAAAGAGGTCTGGTTCGAAGCGCATCAATGGTCACGAGCGTCGTGATGATGAAGGCGATTCCAATGATCAACCACCTCCGCTTCCGAATAATCCTCCACAGCCCGCGCAGGTTCATATCCTCTGCCGCTCCGTAACGCGGCACTACGGGATACACCGCGGCCAGCGAGTTGTATGGCTGCGCAGCGGGTAATTGCCGGAACGTGACGTCGGGCGGCAAATTATCCGGGTAGGGTTTTGAGTCGGACATGAACGTTTACCTCGGATTTCCAATCATCGGACGATCGTAGCTGGTAG
>DASYSA010000347.1:0-3901 GCA_036003885.1 Blastocatellia bacterium
TGGCTCAAGCTTCTTTCGCGCCGTTTGTTTTAGTAGTCTTCAGCTATTCAATGGCATCACAGGGTGCGGCGAGGGCATCAAGGTCTCGAAATTTTGAACGGTCCTCGTGTTTGAAGTCTCTGAATTTCCCGGAGTGACTGGAGGCTACTAATGAAACTCACAGCAGGAGTGGTCGTTTCGATTTGCGTGCTTGCTCTCAGCTCGCTTCCGTCAACCTCGGCCGGCTTGCAGACCAACGCCATCACCGTGCAGGTGGATAGGCCGGGCGCGACAATCCTTGCCACCCTGTTCGGCCTCTTCTTCGAGGACATAAATTTTGGCGCTGATGGCGGAAACGCTGTGAACGCGCCCCGCAGAGTTCGGTCATGATATCTGCGGATCGCGCTTCGGGATGCGGAGGACCGCAGAGATTCATTTCGGCCAGGGAGACCGCCGTCCTGGCAGAGGACCTCGTGCCTACCTGCCTAGCATGCGTATCACGGCTTCTTCGAGCGCTTGAACCGAGGGTTTAACCACATAAGCCTGGGCCCCGGCGCTTATCGCGTGCTCGATGTCACTTTCGTAGGCCGCGGCAGAGTAGAACAAGATCGGGGTCTTTTTGTCGAAGCTCCGAATCTGCCGACAGGCGTCGATTCCATTTTCCCCATCCAACCAGTTATCCAGGATGATAAGGTCGAAATGGGCTTCCCTCGTCAGGCTGATCCCCTCTGCAAGCGTTGCGGCAGTGACTACTTCATAGCCGAGTTGACCCAGTAGTACAACGATCAGCTGCCGAGAATCTGTGTCGTCCTCGAGATACAAGATTCGCATAGATCCGACTCTTCCTTGTGGTCCGCAGGCATTCTTTTTGGTTCGGTGGGTTGCAGAATACCACGGAGAAAGAAATTAGTCGGTTGTGCGCACTACACTACCAGATGAAGGTTATATCAAAGAAACTGCCGGAATTGGTTTTTCACAATCCTGTAGCACTCGCAACTCGTTGATTCAAGCTGGGCACGGTTAAGGATGGTGATCTGCCCGCGTGTGTACTGAATCAGCCCTGCCGTTTTCATGGCGCCTGCCGCAAGTGTAACGGTCACTCGATCGGCGCCGAGCATAGTCGAGAGTAGCTGTTGCGTATACGGAAACGTGTCGACGTTTAGACGGTCCTGGGAGTCCAGCAGCCAGCGCGCGAGTCGCTGTTCAAGGCTGTGAAAGCGGTTACAGGCAGCCGATTGAGCGACCTGAGTGAAGAGCGCATGGAGGTAGCGCAGCAGTTGGTGCCGCAGCGCTTTTCGTTTCTCGAACAGGTCGCTGAGTATCTCGAGCTTGACCCTCAATGCAAGACCCGGCACTTGTACCAAAGCCCGATAGGGTTGCGTTCTCGGCCCGATTAGCGCCATTAATCCCGCTGCTCCCTCGCTATCCATCATCCCGACTTCGAGGCTTGCTCCGTCCTCCCCCAGAGAGATTAACGAAATCAGTGCGTTGATCGGGAAATAGACGTGAGAAATGGGTTTGAAAGGCTCGTACAGGACTTGACCTTGAGCCAGATCGACAGACTCCAGATGAGGCATCAATCCCTGAAGCTCGGCCGGGGGAAGCGCCTGAATAAGTCCGTTCTCAATAGGGATAGGTACCTTTTTTGATTTGAGCATGTCCTGGTAGCCGTCGGCTTGTATTTGTCTGACCTGGTACTCGAAATGAGTCCGAACTCAAAAGAGCTGCCGGAAGGCCGTTGTATATCACAAGGCACCGGGAGAATTCAATTTCACGAAGGTGAACAGGTCTGCGTCGAGCAAGTGGAATTGTGACTGATGGGCCACAACCAACGACCAACTATACGGCCGCCGTTGTCCGGGGAGGGAGGTTTGAACGCAATCGCGGGAGCGGGTCGCTGAGAATCCAGTGGTAGTTGTTCTTCATTGCTGTCTCTCAAGCCGCGTGAGAGCGACTCAGGGATCACGCTCCGCCAGTAGCTCTTTCACTTCAGTGACAAGCGATTCAAAGACCGACGGTTTCCTGAGAACGCGACTCGCGCCTGCCTCGATAGCCTCTTCCCTTTGCTTCCTGCCGTAGGAGGTCAAGGCAACTATGGGTAACCCTTCGAAGTAGGATTGAGCCCGGAGCTCCCGGATCATCCCGATCCCGTCAAGGTGAGGCATACCGATGTCGGTAATTATGAGATCCGGATGTTCCGCATGGGCCTTGTAGATCCCTTCACGGCCATCATGGGCATCAAGGACCGTGAAGCCCATTCTGGTCAGAAGTACGTGGATTAGTTCGCGTGAATCGGCATTGTCTTCGACAACCAGAATCTTCTTGGACATGTTTGGCGTCACCTGTGCTGCAATTTGGTGAACGTCTCTTTAAGAATGGACAATTCGAAGACAAAATTCAACCTCTGAATCGCCCCTTACCGGTTTGATTGATGGGTAAGATTCCGCCCGCCAAAGAAAGTGAGAATAGTTTTCCCTTGCGCCGCAACCGAGTGATCGTTGAGATTGTCCGACCGAAAAAGCGGGATCCACCAGAGATTGCCTGAAGATTCATTCTATTCGATGACCAGTGTGATGGGCGCCGTTACGGAAACGGCCTTGTCCATATTGGTGACGACGATTTGCCATTCGCCTCGCCTGGCATTGCGAGGTATCGCGAAGCTCACGGAGGCCTGATGGCCAGTTTCATTGATGGGCACCTCAAATGTTTGTTCCGGCCCTTCGAGTGTGATCTGGAGTTTGCTCACAGATTCAACCATGAATAAGCCCGACAGAAACAGAGTATCGCCGGGACCGGCGGTGATGAGCTTAGTTACTGCTGGTTCAAAGCCGACGGCCTGTTGGGCACCTTTCGGCGTCGCTACGTGAATTTCCGATAGATACGGCGCGGCAGGATGGTCGAGCAATTCCAACCCCAGAGGTTCCGACCATGATGACGCGCGACCGTTGATCCAACTCCGTGTTGCTACCTTCACTTGACCAGGGAGAAGCGAGGTTGGAACTTGCACGTGCAGGCGAAAGCTTTCAGAGGGTTTAGAGGGCTGAACTGGGACGATCACTTGCTCGTTCTGGATGAACCCTATTTCAATCAGCTCAGCGCGCCTAGCTAATACTTCATTTTCAACTCCAACATCCACCCACTGGCCGGGCGCGAGTGAGTTCGTGTTGTACATTGGGAGAGAAATTGCCAGTGGAGCGAGCTCGACATCGATTCCCAATGACAGGCTATTACTGTGCTGATTGAGCCCGCTACGCCTCTCGATCACGCGAAATGTCGCGACGCCGCCCGGCAGATTGTCCGGCACTTCGAAGACAGCTCCTGTACCTTCGGAAGTCCTGCGTGGAGCAATCAGGTGAACCTGACCCTCGGAGTCGATGAATTCGATCTCATCTGACTCGCCGATCCCCACGGCGGTCATCCAAATCAGATCGCCCACCTGTGCAACCAGGGGTCTGTGATTACTAATGACTGCCGGCGAAACCGAATCGGTGATCTCGACTATGAGCGGGGCGCTTGAGACCCCGTATGTTTCGAGGATGATTTCACACTTGCCGGGGTGGACGCCCTGGGGTACGGCCAGACTCACGCTCTCCAGGTAGCCCTGTGAGTCAGCGCTGCTTTCTCGGCTCCCGCTGTCCGGCGATCCAGTATATGCATTACCGTCCTGAACAAACAGCACCTTGACCTTGGGTGCCAGCCCGTCCATACGGTATCCCTCGAGCTTGATCCACATCCCGGGCGTTACGGCGGCAGGAGTGCACCGAGTCAACGTGGCGCCCGTAGCTGGAGCGACCAACTCCTGGCTGTGCGCGGTGGCGTATAAACTGGTGAGCAGGACACCGACCGCAGTGATAAATCGAGTCTTGCCTCGTGTGAATAGTGCTTGATGCATTGGAAGTCTCCCCTTATGGAGTTGATGTTA
>DASYSA010000348.1:0-6518 GCA_036003885.1 Blastocatellia bacterium
ACCCATCCGTCATTCATATGACATTAAGCGCGGGACGAGTCAATTAGTTCCTGAGTCTGATCAGCCAGGCGGTCCCTGCCGCCGGAGGCGTCAATCTGGTTTGTGCGGCTGAGGTCGCCACGGGCATCGCCTGAGCGAGCAATCAGTTCCTAAACACGCGCGCCAGGTACTTTTCAGTCAAATACATCACGAGGAGAGGAAGCGCGAGTATCGCTCCCGCTGAAACCACCGGCCCTAGCTCGCTTTCTTCGATTGCCCGCCATAGAGTCACGTGTAGTGACATCGACACTAGCGAAAGCAATGCCAGGGTCATTCCCGCAAATCTGTTAGCAGTCTGCCACGTATCATCATTGATCATCGACCTGGACGAACCGTATCCAAGGACCCAGTTGCGGCGGAGCCTGGGGCATAACCAGTACATCATGGCGCCGCCCAAAATAAGCACGGCGTCACTGGTCATCAATAGATGTCCGTAGATCGGCATAGAATAGTAACGAGAGCCTTTGGAGTTCCTTTGGAGCCACCCTTAAGAGCTTCTATTAAAGCCCGTAAGGCGCAGCACGTCAAGAGTAGTCTCAGCGACGGTTAACTTTGGTTAGCGATTCTCCTGTTCGCAGTCTGTAGAGTCTCAGGACTCACCGAGAAACTTCATCGTCTCTGCAAGGAAGATCTCCAATTGATCGTGATGCACCCAATGACCGGCGTCAGGCACCTTGACGAGGCGGTGGTTCTTGATCACCCTCGCGCGGCCGTCCGCTTCAGGGTCGGGCGCCCAGCTCTCCATTCCCCAAAACAGCAGCGCCGGACAGATGATCTGCCCCATTATTTGAACAAAGTCCTCTTTGTTGTGTCCGTAAGGCGCGAAGGGACGCGCGTAGTTGTCGAACTTCCATACGAGCGAACCATCCGCGTTCCAGTTCGTGCCATGGAGCGTCAGATGGCGAGCTACTTCATCTGAGAGATGCGGGTTAGCTTCTCGCATTCGTGTGACCGCGCGATCGAGGCTGGGATAACTGTGTGGGTCGCGGCGTTCCGTCTGTCGAATCCCTTCGATCCAGCTTCGCATTCGCTCTGATGCCGGCCCGAAAACTCGATGATTGAGCGGAGGACCCAGCCCCTCGATCGACACCACCTTCTTCACTCGATCCGGAAAGACACCCGAATAAAGGAGGGCCACAATGCCGCCAAGCGAATGTCCCACAAGGTAGATCGGAAATGCGTTGATGATATCGGCAAGCGCCGACAGATCCAGCACGTGCTCGGCAATGCTGTACAGCGCGCCCGGAGCCCACTGGCTATTCCCGTGCCCGCGCAGGTCGATCGCGTAGACATGAAACTGTTCCCGCAGCGCTCGCGCTACCCAATCCCAGTTCCGAGCGTGGTCCAGTCCGCCGTGAACCAGGATCAGCGCCGGCTTGCGGTCCGTGCCCCAGTCCCAGAAGTGCAGCTTCAATCGGTGAGAATAGTAATAGTGGGAAATAGGTTCCAATGAATTCCTCCAGGGGGAACAACCGCGGCCTGATGCACGAGCCTCCAGACTTACACCTGTATAGGCGTCATTTCTCAAAAAGATCAATCTGACGTCGTTCAGATGCGCTTGTCAACCAGGATCGGGCTTCGTTCAATGAGCATGGACATAGTCCATCCAGCCTTCTATCATGTGGCGTACGCACGAAACGCGTGGTGAGGCTGAAAGGGATTGATACATCGCGTAGACCTCAGTTCGAGGTTCGTGTCTGCAGACCGCGGACCTTTGCAAGAAAGCAACAACAAAGCGTTCAAGGGTATGTTGGATACGTTCTAGCCTGATCAGCTGAGTCCTGAGCCTGGTCGCAGGCGATCAAGCGTGATTTCGTGATGGATCTACGGTCCGGGTACAGCAGCAACTCGTGAGGAGGTGTAAGATGAAACAGTTCTTAGTTGTGCTTGCCTCTCTTCTTTTGCTTATCGTCAGCGCAGCTTCACCGGCTGCAATCGCCCAAAGACGCGATTGCAGCCTTGTGGTTACTCCCAAAATCGAAGCCGGTCATACGACCTACGAGATCAGCGGAGAGCGGTTTTCTGTGGGAGAGCAGATCAGAATCGAAGCGGTCAATCGCAGGACAGATCAGGGTTATGTATTCTTCTTCACGCCGACGACTACGAGCTTCTCCGGCATATTCGTCGGCAAGGACCCCGATGGCTTCTTGTATCGCGTCGCGCCTGGGAGTTGGAGGGTGGAGGCGAAGGGAGGCGGCTGCAAGACCAAGACGGATTTCATGGTAACAGGCGTGCCAACTGGGGTCTGGGGCGGTGAACAAGTGCGCCTGGACACCTCCGATCAAGGCGCGACACTGTTAGCCCGGTGCGCCTCTGGTTCAATAAGTGAGCCCATCGTGCCCGACATCAACGGCAAGTTTGAGGTTAGGGGTCCCCTGGTTATAGACGGCCCCGGTCCTAGTAGAAGGTTCGGATCAGCGGTCTATACCGGCCAGACGGATGGAAACACGATGAAGCTCACCGTCACGGTCGAGGAGAATAGCTCGATACAGCTGACGTATACGCTGACCTTCGGCCAGGAGGTTCAAGTCGGGCACTGCCCTTTCGTGTAACGGGAGAGCTCAGGAATCTCTCTGTTGAGAACAACAGACTCTCCAGAACAGAGCCAAAGTCTGGGCACCGATACAGACCCGCTTTTCTTGTGGCTGGATTTTGCGAAGATAGAGCTCTCCCGATCGGAACCACCTTCAGGAATGGAACAAAAGCGATGACGCGGGTGTCTATATCGGACGATTGTTAAACACCATCTTTCCTTGCGTCCATTTGGTCTCATTGCTTGCCTCGATAACCGTGGCTGCAAATCCTTCTGTTGCCCCACGCACCCAACTGGCGGATGAAGTTCCACTGCGCGCTATCGCTCAGGCTTACCTGGACGCATATTCGAAAAAGGATTTACCCGCGATGATCGCTTTGTGGAGCCTGAGATCGAAGGACGTGGCTCAACGATTCAAGACAATGGCGGAGGCTTTCACACCCGGAGACTCCTCCTTTTCAAATGTCATGGTCTCGCGCATTAAGGTACTGGGGAACAGAGCGACGCTTGAGATCGCCGCGGATCTCTCGCTGCGGGCCGCGAGCGGGGAGACTCACGTTGAGAAATTTTCGCGGAACTTTGCGTTGGTCAAGGAGGGTGGAACCTGGAAGATCTGGTGGGACGTTCCTGCCTCGCAGGAGGTCGCAGACTTCCTGAAGAAAGGCTCTGACTGGAAGACCTCCGCTTCGCTTCCTCTCGAAGAGCAGTTCGCGACGGCTCTCCTTGAATCGACCCCGGACGACCAGCGCGCATTGTTCCTTGAAAACAGCGAGATGGTCACGGTTGAGCTGAGAAAGGCTCTCATCAAGATGGCCGAGGCGTTTCAGTCTCGGAGATCGACTGCAAAAGCGATCGATGGGTATCGGCTTGCGCAAAAGGTCTCCGAAGGCCTGGGAGATAAACAAGGCGTCGCGCTTTCTCACCTCGGTATGGCAGATATCAGCCGTGCCGCCGCCAGCCTGTCGCCAGCACTGGATCTATATCAACGAGCCCTCGTCCTGTTTCAAGAGATAGGCGACAAGGCTCACGCTGCCGTCGTATGGAGCAGCATCGGAAAGACCTATGCTCAACAACGAGACCAGACGAAAGCGCTGGAGAGTTACAGCAAAGCGCAGGCAATCTTTGAAGAACTGAAGGACAGGGCGCAAGTCGCCGATATGATGGAAGAGATCGGCAGCACCTATTACGTTCAGAAGAAGTATGCCGACGCGATCGATCTCTTCACGAAGTGTCTTGCGATCAATGAGGCCCTCGGGAGGAAGGCCGAGAGTGCAGTCATTCTGAGGGACATAGGAAATGCAAAGTACTATCTGGAGAACTACGAAGCGGCGATCGAATACTACCTGAGAGCCGTGGCTGTTTTCGAAATCGTCAAAGACGCGCCGGCCATTGGCGAAACGATGAACTACCTGGGCGGCGCCAGCTACTTGCTTGCAGACTATGATAAGGCGATCGAGTACTACCAGAAGGCGTTGGTATTCGAAGAGGGGTTTGCGGACCGGCGAGGCGCGGCACGATCACTGTTCGGACTCGGTTCCAGCTATTGCGCGCTGGGCGATTTCGCCGGCGGCCTCGATTACTCTTACAGAAATCTCGCGCTGCTGGAATCCTTCCACGACAAGACGAGTATGCCGGACACTCTTCGCCTTATAGGCTTTGCGCACTTGAGGCACCGAAACTACGACGCTGCAGCGGTCGCCTATCGGCGATGTCTCGAGCTTTACGAAGAAGGTGGCGATAAGCTGAACGCCGGTCTTGTGCTGATCGAAATTGGAAACATTCTCTACGCTCAAGGCAGTTTCGATCCGGCGATGGAGAGATACCGCACGGCACTTGGATACTTTGCGTCGATCGCGAAGACGGAGGGGATAGCGGCTTCTTACGGTGCCATTGCATCTGTCTATTATGCTCAGCGCGACTATGACTCCGCCCTCGACTTTTATCAAAAGAGCCTGCCGCTTTATGAATCCTTGAGCGCACCGGAGCAGATAGCGCTTACGCTTCAAAGCATAGCGGGCGTCCATTACGCCCGGCGAGACTATGCCAGCTCTCTAGAGTTCGCCGATCGCTCCGCCATAGCGGCCAGGGAGGCGAAGAGCCAGCAGGTCTTGTGGCAGGCCCGCTTTACGGCAGGAAGCGCCCATCGCGCCCTCGATCACACGGATGAAGCTCGCAAAGCCCTCGAGGAATCGATCTTCACCATTGAAGCGATGCGAACCGAGTTGATTGAGGATGAGCAGGCGCCGGCGTTCTTCAAGGAGAAGAACGCCCCTTATGTTGCTATGGCTCAATTGCTGCTCGCTCAAAACGATACTCGAGGCGCCTTCTCGGTCGCCGAGAGCCTCAAATCCCACTCGTTGTGGGACATCCTTCGAGGGGCGAGATTGAGGATCACGCGGAGCATGACCGCTTCCGAGCTGAAACAGGAGCGAGCGCTGACAAAGACGCTCGCCTCGTTGACCCGACAGCGTGAGCGCGACAAACAGTTGAGCAATCCCATCATCTCGTTGCCGCGAGAGATGCTCCGAGGCAAACGGCAGCCGGCGATTGAAGCCCGTCTGCAGATAACCGAGATGCGATTGAAAAAGGCGCATGAGGAGTATGAATCGTTCAAGAAGAGACTCTATGCGGCCCATCCTCAGCTAAGGACGCTTCGAGGCGAAGCGCCGGCGATGAAGGTGGAAGAAGCAGGTCGTTTGCTGGACGCACACGCGGCGCTACTCAGTTTTATGGTGTCCGAGGGGGAGACTGTTCTGTTCGTGCTCACCCAGGGACGGTCCGCGAGCACCTCGGGCGTGAACCTCAGGGCATATGTTTTGAATGCAACTCGAAATGACCTTGCCGGTCGAGTAAAAAACTTCCGAAGCCTGATCAAGCAGCGAAGCGACGAGGTGCATCAGTCGGCGCGCGACTTATATGACCTGCTGCTGGCGCCCGCGCGAGATCAGTTGATCGGAAGAGACCTGCTTGTGATTGCGCCCGATTCTATCCTTTGGGACCTGCCGTTTCAGGCCCTGGAACCGGCAGAGAATCGCTACCTCGTGGAAGACTGCGCTGTTGTCTATGCGCCGTCGGTGACTTCGTTCCGCGACATGAACAGGCGTTTGGCTCCCACGCCGGCGCCGGTTCGCATTCCGACGTTGCTTGCATTCGGCAATCCCCAACTTACGCAGGAGACGCGAGGGCGGGTCAGCCTCTTGAGCAAGGAGTTGAAGTTTGAAGCGCAGCCGGGTGCGGAGAATGAACTGAGATCCGTGAGCGCACTGTATGGACCTCAACAGGCCCGAGTGCATACCGGGGCAGAGGCCACCGAAGAAAGGATAAAAGCTGAGGCCGGACGCTTTGGGATCCTGCAGATATCGACGCCCGCGGTTCTAAGCGACGCAACTCCTATGCGCTCCTCACTGCTGATGTCGCAGTCGCAATCGGGTTCCAGCGAGGATGGTCTGCTTCAGCCGTGGGAAATCTTCGGGTTGAATTTGAGAGCGGGCGTTGTCGTAATGTCGGAGTGCGAACCGGCGAGCAATGGGCCCGCCAGCGGAGATGCCATCACCGGAGTTTCCTGGGCGTGGTTCGCTTCGGGTTGCCCGACCGTTCTCCTGAATCAATGGAAGCCTGACGACGATGATGCGGGGTTTCTGCTCGAACTACATCGCAATCTGCGACGGCGCCCTCCCGCGCAGGGCTTGCGTGAATCCGCGCTGAAGGTCCTCCGAGGAGAGCATCGACATCCGTTCTACTGGTCGAGATTCATTGTTGTCGGCCGGTGAAGGAAATGCGAATTTCGAATTGCGAATTTCGAATTGCGAATTGATCGGATTGCTTCTTCGATGGGAGTCGGAGTAATAGGGTATCTTCCCATAAATTCGCAATTCGCATTTCGAAATTCCCATCCCCAATCCGCATTCCGCAATCCGCAATCCGCATTCCCCGTGGTAGAATCTCT
>DASYSA010000349.1:0-35062 GCA_036003885.1 Blastocatellia bacterium
CCGGAGGTGTCTGCTGCCTGCAATGCGGTCATCGTAGGAGACCTGACCGAAATTCGCAGACAGGCCGACGCCCTGGCTTTGTCTTGGGCCTACCAACTGATAACTGAAAACGAGCTTGGGGCTCCGGAATTCAAAGGTACCACCATCCTCGACACGGGAAGCACGGAGGGGCCGGTCTCCTGGGGAGAGATCTCGGCAGCGGGCGGACGGTCCGCGGTCGGCTTCATCGAAGCCGCCACTCGCCTCTGTCTCGAAGGCAAGCTCGACGCCATCGCTACAGCGCCGATAAACAAGGAGTCCCTCAAACTCGCCGGCTCGCCTTTTCCAGGTCATACGGAGATGCTCACCGCGCTTTGCGGCGCAAGCGAATCGCTGATGTGTTTCTTCGCCGGTAATCTGCGGGTCATTCTCTTAACTATTCACGTGAGCCTCGCCGAAGCCATCAAAGCGATTACGAAACAGCGAGTGTTGGATGCGCTCTTACTCGCCGATCGCGAACTGAGGAGGTTTGGACTGTCCCGGCCTCGCATTGCGGTTGCCGGGCTCAATCCGCACGCCTCCGAGCACGGCTTGTTTGGTATGGAGGAAGCGCGAGAGATCGAGCCTGCCGTAAGCGAGTGCGCGGCCCGCGGCCTCAGCGTGTCCGGGCCCTTTCCTGCGGATACTCTGTTTCTGCGAGCCTCGCGCGGCGAGTTCGATGCCGTAGTAGCCTGCTATCACGACCAGGGGCTCATTGCGGTGAAATGTCTTGCCTTCGGCGAGGCGGTGAATGTGACACTGGGACTGCCAATCATCCGAACATCTGTGGATCATGGAACCGCTTTCGACATCGCGGGCCGCGGAGTTGCGGACCACCGGAGCATGGTCGAGGCGATCAAGCTTGCGGCGAGGCTTGCCGAAATTGAAGTGAAGTCGCGGAACCCGGCAAGCTGAAGATCGATCTCTGAACAAGCATTGTTTGATTGGGAGGGATGATGAGACTTGCAACGGTTCTGGTTCTGGCTTGCGCAGCCGCTCTCTTGACTGTGTCTCGTTCGTCGGTCGGAGCGACAGATGACCCGCTGCGACTGCCCGAAGAGAAACACCTCCGCAATATTCGCCAGCTCTCATTCGGCGGCGAGAATGCCGAGGCATACTTTTCGGGCGACGGAAAGAAACTGATTTTTCAGTCTACGCGCGATGGCCGCGACTGCGATCAGATATACGAGATGAACATCGACGGCTCGGGAACGCGAATGCTCTCGACGGGCAAGGGGCGCACCACCTGTTCGTATATCTTTCCGAACGGCAGGCGCATTCTGTATTCGTCTACTCACGAAGCAAGTCCCGACTGTCCTCCCAAGCCTGATTACTCCAGAGGCTATGTCTGGGCGGTCTATCCCGGCTTCGACATCTACACCGCGGCCCCGGACGGATCCGACTTGAAGCCTCTTACAAGAACGCCCGGCTACGACGCCGAAGCGACTATCGCGCCTAACGGCAAGAAGATCGTCTTCACTTCGCTTCGCGACGGGGACCTGGACATCTACACAATGGACCTGGATGGTCGTAACGTTAAGCGACTAACGAACGAGGTCGGGTATGATGGAGGACCGTTCTTTTCTTACGACAGCGAATGGATTATCTATCGCGCGCACCACCCGACGAGCGAGAAAGACATTGCCGACTATCGCGCGCTCCTCAAGGAGAGCCTGATTCGCCCCACTACTCTCGAGATATGGATAATGAAGACCGACGGCTCGGGTAAGCGGCAGATCACTCACAATGGGAAGGCGAACTTCGCTCCCTACTTCTTCCCCGATGGCAAACGAGTGCTCTTCGCTTCGAACATGGATGATCCGAAGGGGCGAAACTTCGATCTCTATTCAATCAACACGGACGGCACAGGGCTTGAGCGAATCACCTTCAATGAAACGTTTGATGGATTCCCGATGTTCACTCCGGATGGGAAGAAGCTCGTGTTCGCTTCGAACCGGCATGGTAAAACGCAAGGGGAGACCAACATCTTCATAGCAGACTGGGTTCCGTAGAGTAATCCGCGAATAACACGAAACTTCGCTAATACAATGGTGTGTCGTCGCGAGGTGCCTAACAAAGCGAGCCGCGCGCGCTGTCCCGTAGCCGCTCTACTCGCTCCGCTCTTTCTGTTCGCGATTATTCGCGAGATTAGCGGATGAAGACGTCAAGCATTCACCAGACTCATCATCGCCTCCGGATAGCGCGTGCCGGCAGCAGCACCCTTAGGCGCGGCTTCCTCAATGCGTGCAAGTTCCGCCGGGGTGAGATCAAATTCGAGGGCGCCGAGATTCTCTTCCATGTACTTTCTTCGCTTCGTGCCTGGAATCGGCACTATGTCATCGCCCTGAGCCAGCACCCAGGCCAGTGCCAACTGAGCTGCGCTGCAGCCTTTCTCAGCTGCCATCTCCTCGATGCGTCTCACGAGTTCAAGATTCTTCCCAAAGTTGTCGCCCTGAAATCGAGGCGATAGCCGCCGGTAGTCGTCCGCCGCAAGATCGTCCAAGCTCGCAAACTGGCCAGTGAGAAATCCTCGGCCAAGCGGGCTATACGCCACAAAGCCGATTCCAAGCTCGCGACAAGTCGGAAGTATTTCATCTTCCGCATCGCGGCTCCACAGGGAATACTCCGTCTGCAGCGCTGCAATCGGATGCACCGCGAATGCGCGGCGCAACGTTTGCGGACCCGCTTCCGACAGGCCGAGATACCTGACCTTCCCCTCCTTCACAAGTCCTGCCATTGCGCCGACCGTCTCCTCGATGGGCGTGTTCGGGTCTACTCGATGCTGGTAGTAGAGGTCGATCGTTTCCACTCCCAAACGCTTGAGACTGGCTTCACATGCGGAGCGAACATAGTCGGCCCGCCCGTTGATGCTCCGGCGTGTGGGGTCTTCACTCCGAACGATCCCGAACTTAGTTGCAATGATGGCTTGTTTGCGGCGTCCCTTGATTGCCCTGCCGACCAACTCTTCGTTGGTGAACGGCCCGTACATGTCCGCCGTGTCCAGGAAGTCTAACCCCAGATCAAGAGCGCGATGGATCGTGGCGAGCGATTCTTGTTCGTCCGTCGCCCCATAGAACTCCGACATTCCCATGCAGCCAAGCCCCATTGCAGAGACCACAAGTCCACTACGTCCTACCATTCGTCTCTTCATGTCTTCTCCTCTTCTTTTTGGACCTTTTTGAAGTCTTACATTATAACGACCTGAGAGGAAATTCGAATTGCGAAGTGCGAATTTCGAATCGCCAGTCTCGAATCATGAACTCCAAATTCCAAATCTTCGCGTTTCGAAATTCGAAATTCGAAATTCCTTCCTCGTGTTATAGTAGCCCATGTTCAAACATTTACTCGGGTCGCTAATCCGGGAGATTCTCGATGAATCACGCTAGAGAAACTCAGGTACCAATTTCGTGGCACTGCGTCGTTGCCGCGGCGTGCACGGCGATCTGGTTCCTGTCGCTTATCCTTTGCACAGTCATCATCCTCTTCGTCCTACCAAAAGGCTTACGCCAATCACCTCTCATTGCGCTCGTCCCGATAGTTCTCTTTCTCGGTCTCACGTTTGGCGCAACGTTGGCAGCCAGTATCATAACGTCAAAAAGAGCCGCTGCGGGTCAAAGAGAGCTGCTGTCCAGGATCCTCGACGGGGATGCTAAGGACATCAGACTTTGAACACGACTGACGAACCCAGGAGAACTCTGCGTTACTCCCCTTACCTGCGGAGTGGACCAGCGCACGTCAACCGCGAGGTAGCCACAGGACGCCCTAGAACGACACCTGTAGACTCAACTGGACCACCCGGGCCCGCTGAGTGCGTCGCGGGACCAGGAAGTCCGAATCGTCCCGGTCAATGAACTCCGAGCCGAAGCTGAAGATCGAGTTGTTGAACAGGTTGAATAGATCGATCGCGGGCCGAACCTTAAAGCGTTCGCCCCGACTCAGCGTCCGCGAGACACGCAGGTTTATCGTCCTCGTGCCCGGCCCTCGCCCATAGTTGCGCGGCAGGTTTCCGCTCGAGCCAATCGGCGCAAGCATGATCGCCTGCTTCAACGTGTCACCACTGCCGCCACCCGGGCGGCGCCACACTGGGCGGCCGATTGTGCTGATGTAGCTGGGCCGGTCATTCTCAATATCATTCAAATTTCGATCGAATCCCGCGCCTATGTTGAACGGCCTCGACGAGCCGAAGGAGATGATTGGAGCGAAATCGATCAGCACGCCGGGCGCGCGAAACGAGCCGCTGAACGTGAATCGGTGACGTTGATCCTGAAGCGAGAGTGACCGCTCCGCGCGCCGGTCCGACAGGTCCTGGGGCGAAGCCGTGTTGGTTGTTCCTTCGTCTATAAACTTTGATAACGTGTAGACCGCGCGAAAGCTTGCATTCGCGCCCGCCACATATCGAAATGAAAAGACACCGCCGTGATAGAACGAGTTTCCGCTCGACTCGAGCAGCTCCACCTGCGTCAGCGACGGTTCGGACCTGAGCGAGCGGACAGCGTTGAGCGCCGAGCTGATGTTGGAAGATCGCGGCGCGTTCAAACCCAATGTCAGCAGTCGCACACCATTGGCAGTCGTAATCGCTCCAGGTGTGCTGGAAGTCCCACCGCTAAGATCGAATCTCACCACGTCGGCGTTTGAGCCCGTGATCGGGCGACTCCCATTCAAATCGCGCCGGTTGTCGAAATCCCGACTCAGCAGATAGTCGGTGAAGGTCGCAAAGCCATCCGGCAGAACCGGTGCGTTGATATTGCTCTCGCGCCACAGGTGAGCGCCCCTCGTGAAGACGTAGTCTACTGAAGCGACCGCTTTAGCGCCGAGCTGGCGCTCGATACCAAGGCCGGTCTGAATCGTATAAGGTATCTCCAGGTCGCGACTCACGCGGCGCAGGAATTCGGTCTCGCGAATTCCAAATCGATCCACAATCGCCCGGTCCGTGATTGGGCTGGGGAACTGAACGAGTCTCATGACTTCCGGCGTTATCTCAGAGTCAACCGTGATGGCCGACTTCCCGAGCGAAAAATCGTCAATAGTGCGCAACAGCGCACGGTTATAGAAGACGCCAAAGCCCGACCGAATGACCGTCTTGCCTGGCTGTGAGATAGTCGACCCTCCATCCTTACCGCCGAACGGATCCCATGCGATGGCAAGGCGAGGGCTGAAATTGTCACGTTCATCCAGAATCGACTCATTATCCCAACGCACTCCAAGAGACAGAGTGAGGTTTGGCTTTACGCGCCACTCGTTCTGAACAAAGACCCCGAGAACATCATTCGACTGCCGGCTGTCGGTATCGAAGCGCTGCAAGAACCGGCTGAATCGATCCGCAAGAAAATCATCCACATTCTCAAAGGTGAACAGGCCTCCCGCCGCAAAGAGATCGGTGAAACTCGAGCGCACCAGTTGCAGGTCGGCGCCGAACTTGAACTGGTGAGGCCCACGCGCAATCGCCAGGCAGTCCTGAATTTGAACCCGCTTCTCTTCGCGGGCGAAGGCGGGTGAGGACTGGCTGCCGGTGAAGGCCCCGGCGACGATCGTCGCGGGATCGGCGATCACAAGGCCCGGCGAGTCAGTCGCGCTGCGGTTTCGCGGGAGCAGGCGAGAGAACTGGAAACGCGCCTGGTTCAAGATGGTATTCCGGAGCACAAGGTTGTCAGCCAGACTAATCGAGTCCGAGTCCCGTCCCTCAATCAGCATGGACTGAGGTAAGCGGCTACCTCCGGGAAATCCCCTCCTGTTCGCTCCTCGCGCCAGATCGAAGCGAGCCGTTACGTTTTGCAACTGGCTCAGATTCAGGTCGCCACGCACGTTGATGATGTTTCTGGTCTCGGGCGTCGAAATCTCTTCCAGCAGCACCGCCACCGGACTGCCGGGCGCCGCACCTGTGTTCGGCTGGGGCAAAGGGAAACGCGGATTTGTCTGAACAGGCAGTAGGACATTGATCTCAGCAGAGTCGGAAATACCGGATCGCTCATAGCCGGCTAAGAAGAAGTGTGGTCCGCGAATCGGTCCGGAAAAGATTCCGCCCTCTCGGGTCTGCTGTTGAGGCACGCGGCCAAGCCCTCTCGCATTGCGAAAGAAGGTGTTCGCGTTCAGCGACTCATCTCCAAAGAAAGCATGTGCCTCGCCGCGGTATCGGATGTCTCCACCGCGCGTGCGAATATTGATGCGACCACCCGAGGCGCGCCCGTACTCGGCCGCGTATTGATTCGTAATGATCTGAACTTCAGCGATGGCTTCCGGGTTGAGTGCAATGCGCTCACGTGCCCCGCGATCGTCGTTATTGTCGAGACCGTCGACGGTGAGGTTGTTCGACGTCGCCGGGGCGCCGGTCAATGAAAAGATACCGGCCTCTTCAGGAGTTCCTCTAAGAAACCTGCCCATACCTTCTTCGGCCAGGTCCGCCACCGTGAGAGGCGCCTCCGCTACACCTCCAAACAGGAAGACCAACTGCAGAGGATCGCGATTGGCAATCGGCAGCACATCGAGCTCCGTTCGCGCGATGGTGTCGCCGTTGACCGTACGCGTAGTATCGACAAGCGGCGTGCTGGAGACTCCGACGTTGACCTGCTCGTTCACGCCGGCGGGCGCTAGCGCGAAGTCGATTGCAATTGTCCGCCCGGTCGTGACCTCGATCCCCTTGCGCTCTTCCGCCGTGAAGCCGGGCGCGCTGGCGATAAGTGAATACGCGCCAGGGTCGGTGACCACGAGGCGATAGCGCCCCTCGGCGCTGGATGTCACCGTACGCGCGATTCCGGTTGCGGAGTGACGAGCCACGATGGTTGCGGATGAGAGAGATGCGCCCGCGATGTCTCTAACTCTTCCCTCGAAGACTATGTTGTCGAGATCGTCGGTGGGAAATGCAGCGGTCGATCCCAGAGAATTAGCGATGAACACAAGTATAGCTACAGCAGTCAGAACGCCAGGTCGATAGGACATGGGCTGAACCTCCGGTTTTGGCTATTCAGTTTGGTTCAGACTTTGGGGCGGCCGGCCTGAAGACAGGAAGCCCAACTGGCTTCACAGATGATGGACGCAAATCGCGTCCGCGCGGATGCAAAAAAAAATGCGAAATTCGAAATTCGAAATGCGAATTTCACCCTACGGGATTTCGCATTTCGGATTTCGAATTTCGCATTTCTTTATTCGCCGCGTTTCACGACCAGCTCGATGCGGCGGCGTGGAACGAGGGCGCTCTTGGCGTGTTCGTCTTTTACAAAGAACTCCGGGCTAATATTCTCTCTGATGTACTGAAGGAAGTGCTCGAATTCGTGCTGCATCTGGCTCATCTTTTCGCGCATGTTCAGTATTATCTCGACGCCGGCGAGGTTGACCCCGAGATCGCGCGTGAGGCTCAAAATGAGTTCGAGCCGCTCAACATTCTCCTCGGTATAGTAGCGGGTGCCCTTCGCCGAGCGCGATGGCTTGATCAATCCCTCGCGCTCATAGAGACGCAGGGTCTGCGGATGGATGCCATACTCCTCCGCGACGACGCTGATTGTGTATTTCTTCGCCTTCCTGATCTTCACGGCCGCTCCTCGACCTCAGTTCGATCTGCGTCGTCATCCTTGCCGCCGCTCTTTGTCTGTCCCTGTTCCTCGTCTTTCAGGTATTCGACGGCGGCTCGCTTGCCGGTGGTGTTTCCTGCAAACTTGTCCAGCTCGAGCATTCCCGCTCGTAGCATGGAGCTTCGCGCCTCAGCCACATCGCGCTCGTAGTCCTGAGAGCTGCGACGGCGCCTGCGTTCGCTTTCCCGCGATGTCGTCCAGATTATCAGGACGATTACCGCGATCGGGATCAACCATGCTAACGCCTCCCCCATGGTTCCTTCCCTCCTGTTCGCACTCTCACTCAAGCCCCATTTCAGCTCGCGGATTCTCCGGGTTATAGCGCGCGTAGCGCTGCAGCAGTTCCTTGGTCTCTTCGCTGATGACCTTGGGCAGCGTGATCTTGACCTCGACAAATTGATCGCCGCGAACACCCCCTGCGCGCAGGCTTGGGGCCCCCCGCTCTCTAAGCCTGAACTTCTGCCCGGAGTGGGTCCCCGGAGGGATTCTCAGTTTGGCCTTGCCGTCAACGGTGGGGACCTCGATTCTGGCTCCCAGAGCCGCTTCCGGGATAGTGATTGGAACCGTGCAATAGATATTGTCGCCTTGCCTGTGGAAGTACGGATGCGGCTCAACCCTGGTTATGATGTACAGATCGCCCGAAGGTCCTCCCATCGATCCGGCTTGCCCCTTGGCAGGCACGCGGACCCGTGAGCCGGTCTCGACGCCAGCCGATATCTTCACCGGAATCGTCTCACGCTTTGGGAAGGCGCCGGTTCCTCTGCACCTGGTACAGGCCTGGGGCACCAGTCCCGAGCCGCCACACTGCGCGCATCGCGATGTTCCGCCAAACATTCCCGGGCGCTGTCCCGCGCCGCGGCAAGCGGCGCAGTTAACCTTTACCCCTTCATTTTCCGCGGGTCCCTTGCAAACCGAACACGTTTCGTTGCGATCGATCTCGATCCTGGTTGTCAGGCCATGCATTGCTTCATCAAACGACATAGCCAGCGGATACTCGATATCGGCCCCTCGCGCGGCCTGCTTCTGTTGCTGCGGAGTCTGGCTGCGAAAATTCGTAATGATCTCTGAAAAGATGTCGCGAAAATTGGACGCGCCGAACCTGGAGAAGTCGAATGCAGGACCCGCGGCGCCGGCGGCTACCTGATCTGAATAGTAACCGTAGTGATCGTACACCTCTCGCTTTTTCGGGTCGGCGAGGACCTCGAAGGCTTCCGATATCACCTTAAAGCGCTCTTCGGCGTTTTGGTCGTTAGGGTTGACATCGGGATGGTGGCGCCGCGCCAGCCTGCGGTATGCCTTCTTTATGTCATCCGCGCTTGCAGAACGCGGAACGCCAAGCAGTTTGTAGTAGTCGGTGGCGGGCATAGGTTAATCGAGGGTGATGCGTGATCCGTGATCCGTGATGCGTGATCCGTGATGCGTGATTCATTCACATATGACTGATCACGCATCACTCGTCACGCATCACGTTTCACTTCTTCTTATCATCGACGTCGACGTACTCGGCGTCGATCACGTCATCGCCGCCGCTCGAGCTGCCGGCCGCTGCCCCCGAGGCTCCTTCGGCTCCGGCTGCCGGTTCGCCCGGATTGCCGCCGGTCTTGGCTTGTTGGTACATGATCTCGGCGATCTTATGCGAGGCCTTTGCCAACGTTTCATACGCCGCGTTGATTTCGGCGGCGTCTTCGACGTCCAACTTGCTCCTGGCCTCAGTGATGGCAGCTTCAACCGAGCTCGCGGTGGACGCATCGATCTTGTCCTTATTGTCCGCCAGAGTCTTCTCGGTCTGGTAGATGAAGTTGTCCAGCTTGTTTCGAGCCTCGATTCGCTCTCGAGCCTTCCGGTCTTCGTCCGCATGAGACTCGGCGTCGCGCATCATTCGGTCTATCTCATCCTTGGACAGCCCGGACGAAGAGGTTATGGTGATTGTCTGCTCTCGACCGGTGCCCATGTCCTTGGCCGAGACATTGACGATACCGTTCGCGTCTATGTCGAAGGTGACTTCCACCTGCGGCATCCCGCGCGGCGCCGGCGGAATACCCACCAGCTGGAACTTGCCAAGCGTTCGATTCTGCCCCGCCATTGGCCGCTCACCTTGCAGCACGTGGACTTCTACAGAGGTTTGGTTGTCGGACGCGGTTGAGAATGTCTCCGATTTGCGTGTCGGGATCGTGGTGTTGCGGTCGATCAGTTTGGTAAACACACCGCCGAGAGTCTCAATTCCGAGGCTCAGGGGCGTCACGTCGAGCAGCAACAGGTCTTTGACCTCGCCGCCCAGTACTCCAGCCTGAATGGCTGCACCGACCGCGACGACCTCATCCGGGTTGACGCCCTTGTGCGGCTCTCGCCCGAAGAACCCCTTCACCATCTCCTGGACCTTCGGAATGCGCGTCGATCCGCCCACGAGGACTACTTCATCGATCTTATTCGTCTTCAAGCCCGCGTCCTCGAGAGCCGCGCGGCATGGCCCGATTGTCTTCTGAAGAATATCCTCGACGAGCTGCTCGAACTTCGAGCGCGTGAGCTTCATGACCAGGTGCTTGGGCCCGGCTTGATCCGCCGTGATGAACGGCAGATTGATCTCCGTTTCCATAGTCGAGGAGAGCTCGATCTTGGCCTTCTCTGCCGCTTCCTTCAATCGCTGAAGCGCCATCTTGTCTTTGGACAGGTCGATTCCCTGGTCCTTCCTGAACTCGTCTACGATCCAGTCGATGAGCTTCTGGTCTATATTGTCGCCCCCAAGGTGCGTGTCGCCGTTGGTCGACTTGACCTCGACCACGCCCTCGCCCACTTCGAGAATCGAGATGTCGAAGGTACCGCCGCCGAAGTCGAAAACCGCGATCGTCTCATCTTTCTTCTTGTCCAACCCGTAGGCCAGGGCCGCCGCCGTCGGCTCGTTGACTATTCGTTTGACGTCCAGCCCTGCAATCCTGCCGGCGTCTTTGGTCGCTTGGCGCTGAGAATCGTTGAAGTAGGCCGGAACAGTGATGACGGCCTCGGTAATCTTCTGCCCGAGGTAATCCTCTGCCGCCTGTTTGAGCTTCTGGAGGATCATCGCCGAGATCTCAGGCGGTGACCACTCTTTGTCCCCTGCAAAGACGCGAACGTCATTGCCGGCTGGAACCACTTTGTAGGGCACCATCTTCATCTCTTCGCTGACTTCACCGAAGCGGCGTCCCATGAATCGCTTGATCGAGTACACGGTGTTTTCGGGATTGGTAACCGCTTGGCGTTTTGCAACCTGGCCAACGAGCCTGTTGCCATCCTTGGCGAATCCAACAACAGAAGGTGTCGTCCTGGCCCCCTCGGCATTCGTAATGACGACGGGCTCACCGCCCTCCATAACAGCAACGACCGAGTTGGTCGTGCCTAAGTCAATTCCTATTATTTTACCCATTTCCTAATCGCCCTCCAGATTCTAAAGGTTCGATTGATAATAATATCTGAGTGCGACACTGTCAAGTTTTTTATTAGGTGGCGCCTCAAAGATAAGGCTCGGGATGGAGCGGATGGGTTGGGCAGATAGTCTTACGTGAGGCAAGGATCTCCGAAATCGCAGGATCGAGGGCCTGACCCAGGTCCAGGTCCGATCCTGAGCCCATATCCTCGAATTGCAGTCTTAGAGTGGGATTGCGACGCCTTCGCGGCGCGGATCAGCGACTCCGACGATCGTTCCGTCTTCCAGCACCTCGACTGCGTGCACCCCGCCAAAGAAGAGATCCTGCGCCCTTCGTTCATCCACCGGCTGATCGAGTTCCTGTTTCGCGCGAGCCCTGATCGCCGAACCGATATCCCCCTCGAAAAAGAACCTGTTGTCTTCCCAATGGATGCGACCGGCTGCCACAGCTTGTTCCAGGTTCATGCCCTGGAAAAGCACGTTTCCGATCACCTGGGCCAAAGCGGGAAAGATGCGCACGCTGCCGGGCGTTCCAAGAGCCAGCCGCGGCTTGACCCCGCTCTCCCCACCCCCGAAGACAACGGTTGGAGCCATGTTTGAAACGGACCGTTTGTTCGGCGCTATGGAGTTCGGGTGGCCAGGTTTGCGCTCCATGTCGGCGATGTCGTCGTTCAATAGCACGCCATAACCCTCAGCCACCACTCCGCTCCCGAAAAAGTGACCGATCGTCTGGCTCATCGACACGATAGTGCCTTCGCGGTCGACTATCACGAAGTGAGTCGTCCCGCCGCCGGGGCTGGGCGCTTCGATACCTTCTACCAGCCTGGAGAGATCGACCTTCATGAAGTCCGGGTCGCCGATCACCGGGTCGAGTTCTCTGAAGATCGATCGGATCGTGGGGGCCAGCTGAACCGGATCGCTCTTGTATCGCAAGAGCGTCTGCACGATTCCCGCCCCCCCTCGGGAGGGCGGAGGATTAGTGGCAATCACGTGGCCCGCGATTTCGGCACGCAGCGGCTCGCGCACCTTCACTTCGTAATTCGCCAGATCGTCCGATCCCCAAACCGGACCGGTTGCGTTGACCGCACGAAGCAGACCGGCGCCCACCTCTCCGGTGTAACAGACCTCAAAGCCGCGTTCAGCCACTAACTCCAGAGTTCGAGCGAGGTCTCTCTGAATCAATCTCTCGCCAGACACAAACCGGCGTCCGTTGCTGAGGAAGATCCGGGCGCATTCCGGGGCGCCACGCACCGTGCCTTCGAAGAGCGAAGAGCAGTAGACGTAGACGTCGCCCACTTCGAAACCATCCGCTGCCAGGCCTATCGCCCGTCTGGCCAGCCTTGCAAGCGGGGTCTTACCACCAAACTTCTTGAGCGCCAGCTCAAGCATTCGGCCAAGTCCGGGGACCGCCACTGACATCGGGCCGGTCTTCGGCACCCAGGGCAGCATTACTCCTTTCGGATAGATGTAATCCGCGGTCGCGAGCGACGAGAGCTTTCCGCGACCGTCCAGCACTTCGGTCTTTTCCGCGGAGCCTTGAGGGGCGATCATCATGTAGCCGCCGCCGCCCAGGCTGGAAGCGAACGGCTCAACGACCCCAAGCGCCAACGAAACGGCCACTGCAGCTTCGACGGCGTTTGCACCTTCGGCAAGGGCTTCGCGCCCGGCCTCAGCCGCCAATCGATGGGCGGCCACAACCATCCCTTCTCTGGAGCTGGCGGTCTTCATAAGCGCAGTATCCTAGCACAGCTACGTTGCAAATCTTAATCGCGCGAGGCAACCCGCGAGTTGGTGCTCCGATGTACTGGTGCTCCGCACAATGGGACAACTGAAAACGGGTCGATCCCTCACACCCCACGCGCGGGGAAGTCCCTGCCCAACTTTCACAGGGTTTGACCTAGTCTGCGGGTGTCGCCCTCTTGCGGCTGGCGAGAGCCGTTCCGATTGCGCCGAAGATAACCATTAGTGCGCCAGGTGGCACAAGCCAGATCCCCATACCCGGATCGCCTTCGGGGTGCCATACTCCGCCCAGCAAGAAACCCAGCGGCATCAGGACAGCGCCAATCCTAAGTGCACCGATCGCGATCGGCGGAGGACGGATTTCAAACAGACGCACGCAGAGTGCGGTCGATATCAACACGAGCGACAGCAGTGTTCCATGTGTGTGGGCGAGACGAAAGAGTTCACGACGCTGGCCGTCTTCCAGGAAGGCAGGGATCTTGTATCCGAGGAGACCCTCGAGCAGCAAGCCGAAGCTCATCCAGATCGCGATGCTCACCCAACCCTGTAACAACAGGCGTTCGACCATCCGCGGCATCGCGGTCGTGGATTTCTTTTCCACCTTTCCCATTTCCCGTCTCGCCTCCAGTCTCTGTTGTCGCCGAGTTGCCGAGTTGCTTCGCCAACAGCCAGACTCCTGGTTTCATTCTCCTACTCGGATATCAACATCTACTCGCCTATGACGCAGCATTTCGGCCAGCGCGAAAGCACGCTCTCTAGCCTCCGGATGAAAGATGTCCCGCCATTGATTCGCCGACCTCTCGCGTGCGTCAGGTGAAGCCAGATAGTCGAGCTTCGCGATCTTCCGATCGCCGTTTGCCAGGCCGTTGGCCGCGAAGAACCGCACAATCGGATAATTATCACGAAAAGCCTCCGCTAACAGCGGTCCCGCCCACGCCGGGTCGGGCTTGACGGGACCCCCACCTCCCAAAGCTTCGGCAGCAAGCGCGCGAGTCAGTGCATCTCCGGCAAACAACTCGCGAGGTCCCTCGGGTAGATTGAATTGTTCGTCTCCGGCAAGTTGGGCGGTCGCGAATCGCGCGGGCCACAGGCTCTTCGCCGCGCCAATCGTCCAGTTCAATGACTTGTCGAGATGGCACTGGTTGCACGCATTCGGGACGGATGCTGTGACCGTCAGTTGTGGATCGGGCACGGTGATGTCGTGAGTTGGATGAACGGACATCACTCCGTAGACCACTCGCGGCATATGGCAGTTGTAACAACGGCTGCCCGATGAGTCGCCCTTGTGCCGAGTATGCGCGGCCAGTGCGAGATCTTCCTTGTACTCCTGATGACACGTGAGGCAGGGTTTATCCGTCCGGTTCTCATTGGTGATCTGGCCTTTTGGATCGCCCCCGTGCATGGAGTGACAGGTCAGGCAGTTGATCTTATGGTCCGAACTGCCGCCCACGAAACACCGCGAACGAAGGATACCCTGGTACTCATAAGCGGTCAGGCGCGGTGAGCCATTCGCCCAGAACCGGTTGGCAAACGAATAGTCTCCCACGCGCGTTTCCCTTGTGACCACACTGTAGAACTGCGAGAGGTCTTCACCGGCATTGTAAGGATCCCCCGTTCTAAAGATCTCCTGAATGAGTCCCATTTCGGTGGGTATTCGTTGCCCGTGGCAATGACCGCACACCATCATTGAACGCTCGGGAGTCAGCTTACGCGGATTGACGATGTGGGTCTGGGAACCAGCGGAGATTCGCCACAGGCTCCGAGTCAGCGGCGAGGAGGCAGCCTCTGCGTGCTGGGCCGCCGCTCCATGACAGGCGCCGCATGCGATACCAAGCTCCGCGACCTCGGTGTTGAACTTCTGTAAGCCGGCATCCAGATTCGGCTGGGCCTTCACATTATGGCAGAACACGCAATTTGAATCCCACTGCGTCTGGTGCTGAAAGTAGTTATTCCCATCGGGATGAAAAAAAGAACCATTGAGACTGATCCACCGGCGATTCACCAGATCGTAGGCGACGGGCAAACGCACATACTGGCCCGGCTTCTTAGTCAGATACTGCTCGATGCGGCGCGACCCTACCGTACGATCGATTGAGTGAGACTCCGACCTCCCATCAGGATAGGTCAACGTCATTGAGAAGAGGGCGCCGCGCTTTTCCATTCGGGCCTGGATTCCGAGATATTCGAATGTGTTGTTGTGATCGAAGTCCCCCTGGACCGAATCGGGTCGAGCCTCCTGGGTCATGCGGCTGTGAAAAGTCCGGGACCACGAAGCGAAATGATCGGTATGGCAGGCAACACAACTCTTCGACTTTACGTAGTCGGCATCGAGGTGACCGGCGCGCGTTCCCTTGAAGCTGGGCCGAACCGCGAGCACCGCCACCGCGACGGTGAACCCAACGAGTGCAGTGAGCGCAAGTGACCTGGTGAGCAATAGTGACGCCTCTGATTTTGGATCTTAGATTTTGGATTTTAGATTTTGGATTTGGGATTGCCGGAACTTGAGCGGTCCCGCAATCCAAAATCCAAAATTGGCAAGGGTTCCGGCAATCCAAAATCTAAAATCCTAGTGGTTCCTGACGATTTTCACGCCTTCGACTACGTAGTCGGCTCCTGACAGAACTACCGAGGCTAACACAATCCAGTAGCAGGGCGGCATGAGATAAGTCAGCACTCCGGCGGTATGTAGAACCAGGAACGTGAAGATGAAACAAAACTCTACGGTCGTATTGACTCTGCCAAGCATCGTGGGCTTGAACGCTGTAAACCGCGTCGCAAGGTAGACCACAAGTGATCCCAAAAGAATCAACAGGTCGCGGCCGACTACGGCGGCGGCAAGCCACACTGGAATCGAGGGGAACGATTCGTGAGCGAGAGCCAGCACTACGAACGAAGCAGTGGTCAGCAGCTTATCGGCCATCGGATCGAGAAACCGCCCGAGCTCCGATTGCTGGTTGAAGTGGCGAGCCACGTAACCATCGAAGAAGTCAGTGATCCCCGCAGCGAAGAAGACAATCAACGCAAGTCCCAGTCTGCCCTGGTTGATCAAATACAGAAATGGGATTATTAGAACAATACGAGCCGCGGTCAGCAGATTCGCCGTCGTCCACACGCTTGCCTTAACCTCTTGCGTGACTCCCGAGCTGCTCTCTAAAGCTCCGGGTAGAGAACCTGCAAACTCTCTCTTTGCCGGTTCCTGCCGAACCTCTGGATAAAGGTCCACATGCGCCTCAATTCGCCATGCGGCTCTCGATGAGGTTTCTGAACAACACATCCTCGAACGCGATGTCAGCTGTTATCAATGTGTATCCTATGGCATTCGCGCGGCAGAATGATTCGAGGGATCTTGTGAACTGAGCAAGCGTGGAGAGGTAGGCCGCGACCACCCGTTCGTTGGCGGTTATCTCGCGGGCTTCACCTGTCTCCGAATCGACCAGCAACAGATCTCCTCCGACTTCGGGCTTCACTTCTTCCGGAGCGAGCACCTGGATGAGATTCAGATCGAATCCCCGGCTTGCCAGCAGCTTCATTTCACTGCGATAGTCGCCCCGGTCAAGAAAGTCAGATATGACAAACAAGATGCCGGGCCGTAAGGTGACCTTCTGATAGCCTCTCAACACCGAGCTGAGATTGGTCTCGACCCCTCTCTCTGTTACTTGAGTCTGCGCCCTGGATTGGGGTGCAGGTCCTTCGTGACCGGGGTTTCGGACATTCGCGTCTGATTCCTCCCTCTCACCCTCGCAAAGCCCTTCGAGGAACGAGAGCAGGGACAGCAGCCGGCCTCGCCCGCGGATCGCCCTCATCCTGGCCCTGATCGTTGAGTCGAAGGCCGATACGCCTACTCGATCGAGGCTCGTGACGGCAACGAAGGCAAGTGCGGCCGCCGCTTTTCGAGCGCAATCGAACTTGCTGATCGGCTCGCCGAAGTGCATTGAACGGCTCTGGTCAGTCAGGATGTCTATTCTAACGTCTTCTTCCTCGACGAACTGTCTGAGTATCAAGCGTTCAAGGCGCGCGTAGATGTTCCAATCAACGTGCCGGAAGTCGTCGCCCACTTCATACTTTCTGAAGTCGGCAAACTCCACGGACGAGCCTCGGCGCGTCGAGCGACGTTCGCCTCGGGTGATGCCGGGAAAGGCTCGCCGCGCCGCAATTCTCAGCCGTTCGAGTTTTCGCAGGAAGCCGGGATCGAGAAGAGAATTGGCCATAGTGTGTGGCGCGCGGCGGTTCGTAGCCGCGCACATTTTGGAGTAGGTCAGCGCATTCCCCCCGGTCGCCCGGTCCAGCCGGCTGAAGACTCTCCCAGGAGCGGCTCTACGCCTCGCGTGCGCCCGCGAGCCGGCCGCCCTTCGACATTGATTCCAACACCTGATCCAGAACAGCGTCGGTGCTTATCCCGTCGGCCTCGCCTTCGAAGTTCAAGATGATGCGATGCCTGAGCGATCGTTTAGCCACGGCCAGGATGTCAGCGGTGCTCACATTGTAGCGGCCCGCAAGTAAGGCTCTCGCCTTCGCTGTAAGAACGATTGCCTGCGCGCCGCGCGGGCTGGCGCCGTAGCGCACGTACCTGGCAACCGAGTCCGGAGCGCCGTCGCTCTCTGGATGGGTTCTCATAAGCAGTTCGGCCGCAAGTTCCTCGACGTGCGGTGCGATGATGACTTCACGCACCAGTCCTCGCATCTCGAGCAGATCATCGGGCGAGAGGACGGTCTCCGCCTGCGGTGCATCTTCGGAAGTTGTGCGCCTCAGGACTTCGATCAATTCGGAACGAGTGGGATACGTAATGATGAGCTTGTAGATGAATCGATCGAGTTGAGCCTCGGGCAGCGGATACGTGCCCTCCATCTCGATCGGGTTCTGGGTCGCGAGCACGAAGAAGACGCCTTCGAGTTTGTAGGTTTCACCTCCTACCGTCACTTGCCGTTCCTGCATTGCTTCGAGGAGCGCCGACTGGGTCTTCGGGGTCGCGCGGTTGATCTCGTCGGCCAGCAACAGATTCGTGAAGACGGGGCCCGGCTGAAAGCGGAAGACCTTTCCGCCGGCTTCGCTCTCAACGATGATATTGGTGCCGACGATGTCGGCAGGCATGAGGTCCGGCGTGAACTGCACGCGCGCGAAGTGCAGCCCCATAGTATCGGCAAGCGTGCGTACCAAAAGGGTCTTGCCCAGTCCCGGAACGCCTTCGAGCAAAACGTGGCCCCCAGCCATCAAGGCAAGCAACGTGCCCTCGACAACCTCGTGTTGGCCGACAATCACGCGGCCGATCTCGGATCTGAGCGCACCGAACTTCTCGGCGTAGCGCTCGACCTTCCTCTTAATGTCGCCTAACGTCTGTGAGCTTTCCATAATGATGCGTGATGCGTGATTCGAGATTCGTGATGCGTGATGCGTGATTCGTGATTCGTGATTCGAGATTCGTGATTCGTGATTCGTGACGCGTGATTCGTGATGCGTGATGCGTGATTCGTGATTCGTGACGCATCATTCCTCACAAATCACGCATCACGAATCACGCATTACCAGGGCATCTTGAGTCTGATTATGTCCTTCATCTGTGCGAGGTGGTTCAGATCATTGCCCTTGATCTGGCGCACGGCCAGCTGCTCGATCGTCATCGGCCCGTCGGTTTCGTGCACGCCGCTGCGCAGCCAGGATTCAGCAGGCGTCGACTCGAGAGTCTCGATCGTGTTTGCTCGCAGACGCTTGAATTCAGTAAGCGCGGCCATTGCATTCTGATTGATGTAGTCGCGTTCGATAGCGAGTTTGTCCTGATCGACGTTGGGCAATGCCGGGTTGTCTTCAGCGAGAATCCTTCGATAGCGGGCGAGGTAGGCATCACTCTCCATGTCGCGAAGATGGCACATGATCTCTTTGATCGACCACTTGTTTGGAACCGGCCTCCACCTGAGAGTCTCCTCATCGAGTTCCGGCAACAGGTCACCCAGCTCGTTCGGCAGCGACCTCAGGTTCCACAGCATTCGCTCTTTCTCTCGTTGATCCATAGGCTCCTTACGTCTTACGTTTTGCGTTTTACGTTTTGCGTTCACGGAAGATTTCAGCACGATTCATTCATCTAGAGAGGCTGGAACGTGAAACGCAAAACGCAAAACGCGAAACTTTTACGGCTTTCGCTTCGCATCGGGATTGATTGCGTCGAAGTAGTCGCGAACCACCGAGCGCATTCGAAGCGGCACCTGACTCCTCTCGACCGACCGTTCGGCCTCGCGGCGATACTGAGGGTAGGCGGATCCATAAGTCGATCGCGATGCGCCCGTTCCCGGCCTGGCTTGCAGATAGAGATACTCGCCGCCGGCCCCGCGTTGAGGTTTGCCGCTCAGCTTTTCTTCTCTCCCCTGCGCGGTCAACCTCTCGCCACCGAACGCTCTTTCGTACTTGCCTCCTGCGGTCGGGCGTCTGTGTCCAGACATATCGCGCCCGCTGCCGCTAGACTTGAGTTCTGTTAAAGCCTCCGCTTTGCGTCGACCTTGATCTCCGCCCCCCTCCCGCTGAAACTGATCTCGCTGCTCGGCAAATTCCTGGGCAAGGCCCGCCACCATCTGCTTCACTTCCTGGTTCTCCATCATGAGCCGCGCTGCCGCTTCCAACTCGCGCTTGAGTTGCTCCTGATTGCCAAGCTCGCGAGCCACCTGCTCGATCTGCTCGGGCGTCACCTGCTTCGCGAGCTCTTCGACTGCCCGTTGAAACTCCTTCGACTGAGCGACCTTGGCCAAATCACGGGCCAGAAGTTGAGCGGCTTGTTGAAGCTGCTTTATGTCTTCCGGCTTCAGATCGCCTGCCCGCAACTGCGCGGCCCTCTTCAACAGTTGTTGCGACAGACCAGGCAAGGCTTTTGCAGCCTGCTCGGCCACTGCACCAGTGATCCCGCTGGAATGCTCCGGCTCCTTCTCTGTGACCCTTTTGTCGCCCAGCTTCTCGCGTTGCGCTGCCGGTGGATCATCAGGTGAAGTTGGAGTTGGTTTGGCCTCCGGATTTGAGCCTCTATCTTCAGTTTTAGGCTGCTCACCGGCCTTAGCCTCCTTTCTGGAAGGGTCTGGTAGGGCAGGTATCCTGGATTCATCTTTCGACCCGTCCTGCACGCCTTTCACGCGGCCGACATCCCTGGACGCAGCCTGTTGGTCCTCAGATATCTTTTCAGTACGATTGGTCTCTTTGATCTGCTGGTCTTTGCGCGCGTCCTTGCTTACGGCTCGGCGCGCGCGGTCCTTGTTTGGATCGGACGGCTTCACGTAAGCGTCAGACGCTTTCGATAGCGCCTCTTGAGGTTCCCGAGTCTGTGGCTCAGAAGTCTCGAGTTCATCCGCCGGGCTCGGGGTCTGGGAAGTTTTTTGCTGCGGTTTCTCGACCGCTGCAGTCCCGAGTCGCCTTTCGGCCAGCGTAACAACTTCGTCCGCCCGCGTGCTCGCCAGTTCGTCGTGCCGCCGGCGAATTCGATCTCCGAGCGTGCTCAACTTTCTCAGAGCCTCCGCCCGAGTGTCGATTGAACGCCGCAGCGCACGCCCGAGCTCAGCCTGCTCACGGGCGAGCTTCGCAGTTTCGCTTCCAGAAGGCGCGATCTGCTCAACCGCGTTCGAGGCCTGTTCGAGTTGCTCACCCGCGCCCTGGATCTCTGCGCGTTCTGAGGCCAACTCGCGCGCTCCGGTGAGATCCCTCTGAGGGACCAGCAGCACAAGTCCAATTCCAAGTACAGCCGCAATGGCAAGGGCATGGCGGCGCGAGAACCTGTAGGGGACCACAGTCGCTGCCGGGGCAGGGCCGATTCGCGCAGCGGCATCTTCGACAAGTGCGATCTCGACATCTTTAACAGGCCCGCCGCGCTCGACGATCGCCCTCGCGGTTGTGATGCGGTCTTCAAGTCCCAGGATCTCGTCGATTGCGAAAGCCGCCTCGCGTTCCGTTGGGCGGGCCAGGAGCCAGCGCGTCAGCACAACGCCGGTCACGACTGTGAAGATCGCACTAACGGCGATCCACCAGTGGAACTCGATGGGTTTCAACCTTATATAGAGGACGAAGGCGGCGGAGACGAGTCCCGTGAACAAGAGCGACGATGCCATCGAATCTTGAAGCGCGACCCATCGGAGGCGCCACATGACCTGGCGCTCGAGCTGTTTGATCCGTCGGACAGCTTCGATCATATCCACTTTCTTACGCGTTCCAACCTCTTAAGGCTCAGGAACAGAGCCAACGCTGTTGCCGCCAGATAGAATACCACCTGCGACGCCCAGACAGGAACATCCTGCAGCCACAGTTGGCCGGGAAATCTGAATCCGGGAATCAATGAAGCAATCGCGGCAAACGGATTCGTCCTCAACAGCAGATAGACGACGTTGACGAAGGTTGGCGAGGGCCCGCCCGTGAAGTTGCTGGCAAGCGCGGTGAAGAACAGAGCCAGGGCCGGCATCGCGGCTACCAGAAAGATCACCGACATAAGACTCACCAGCTGAGACAACACGCCGCGCCTGATCAGTGTGGACCACAAGAAGCTGATCGAGCAGTAGGTGACGCCCGACACAAGCATTACAAGATAGGATATGGCGATGTCCCCCAGTGCAACGCCTCCCAGCGAATAGGTTAGGGCTATCAGGGGAAGCGATCCAAAAAGAGTGAGCAGAAGATAGGAGAGGGAGGCGCCGACCTTGCCTATGAGAATAGTCGAGGGGCGCGCCAATGAGGCGACCAGCAAATCGAATGTTTGCTGCTCTCGTTCCGATGAAATGGCGCTTGCTGAAAAGGTGGGCGCCATCAAGCAGATGAGTCCCATCTGAACGTGAATCAACACAGGGGTGAGGACCCTCCCGGCCGTATTCAACAGAGACGGCGGGACGTTCTTACTGAAGACCACGTAGATCAATCCAATGATGAGGCTCAGGGTGAGCACGTATCCCGTAAGCACAAAGAACGCTCGGGCGCCCCTCATTCGGCTGCGCATCTCCTTAATGAGTATGGGGTTGTAGAGAGTCATCGTTTTACGTTTACGTTTTAGGTTTTGCGTTTTACGTTTTAGGTTTTGCGTTTTCGTCGCTCATCAGTTCTTGACTGTCCAACCCAAAACGTAAAACGCAAAACGTAAAACGTTTTTTCAGGCGACAATGCCACGCGTGATCTTCAAGAATATGTCCTCAAGGTCGGCTTCACTTCTAACGAATCCAAGCAGGTGAACACCCCTCGCAACCAGATACTCGAGTACCTCATCGACATCGTCGGCGCGACCGGTGAACTCGGCCCGTATCACACGCCCGTCCGAGGTAGTCCGCTTGATCTCCGGCCGTTCAGCCAGGGCCTCGAGAGCCGGCGCCGGATCGCCCTTCACGGTGATCTCCAGAATCACGTTGCCCGCCAGCTTCGCGGTTATGTCGTCGATGCGACCCGCCGCAAGTAACCTCCCCGCCTCGATAATCCCGATCGACGTGCAGAAGTCAGCGAGTTCGGTGAGAATGTGCGAAGAGACCAGTACGGTCTTGCCCATCCGGCACAGCTCACGAATCAACTCGCGTATCTCTATTCGCGCGTGTGGGTCCAGCCCGGAGGCTGGTTCATCAAGCAACAAAACTTCGGGATCGTGGAGGAGCGTCTTCGCCAGGCAGAGGCGCTGCTTCATACCTCTCGACAAGCTCATCACCTGCGCCGTACGCTTGGCGGAAAGATCGGTCAGCTCAAGTACGTCGCTGATGGAACGCTTGCGCTGCTCCGGCCCGAGATGATAGAGCGCGGCAAAGTAGTCGAGGTACTCCCAGACCAACAGGTCTTCGTAGACGCCGAAGCTGTCAGGCATGTAGCCGATGAGACGCCGCACTTCGTAGGGCTGTCGTTCGACGTCATAACCACCGACTGTGAGCTTGCCGTCGGTCGGGAGCATGAGCGTAGCCAGCATCTTGATCGTCGTTGTCTTGCCTGCACCGTTCGGACCGATGAAGCCGAAGACCTCACCGCGCCCGATCTCGAAACTGATGTCGTTGACGGCAGGAAAACTGCGATAGTACTTCGAGACGTTCTCGACCTTGATCATAGGTTTGCGTTTTGCGTTTTACGTTTTACGTTTTACGTTTTGTGTTCACTGTTCAACAACAAATATTGAACGTAAAACGCAAAACGTAAAACGAGAAACGTTCCTACAGGTGCACCACGTAGAGCGCCCTGCTCCGCCGCCGCAGTGAGCCGTCGAAGGTGACCCTTGTCGGTCCCATGTCTACGAAGCCGATTACAATCGGATGCTCGAGCGTTCTGATCGCATCCAGCATCGATGGCTTGCTGAAGAAGTTCTGCGCGAAAGCGCGCTCACCTCCCACCTCGTTGTCCAGAACCTCTTCAAGTCCGTCAAAGACCGCAGCCTCCTGTGAATCCGGAGCAAGCTGAGCCTTGTACCACGCCGACAGCGCACCGGGTCCTGGCGGAATTAAGCCGATGCTCTTCTCCTCGCCCGCTGCGAGACCGAACGCATCAGAGATCCCTTCCGCGCTTACGTACACCGCACTAGTGATGGGCGTCTCGCCCAGGTTCTTGAGTCTCACTTGCACGTTCGCGGCAGCGCCCCTGCCACTCGAAGAGGCTGCCGTGACACCGGTGTCATTCAGCACCAATAGCGGGCCATTGTTCTCGCTGATCGATCTCACCTGGAAGATGCCAACCGTCCCGGTGTCCATTGGCACTCGCATCGTGAAGCGGGACGCGGCATGCCTTGATTCGATATTGTCTACAGCCGAGCTCGAGCCGAGCGATCCCCCTGCCAGATCGCTTACATAAGTGGCGCCGCCCTCAAACGAGAGATCGTGAGTGCCCTTTGACGTCGGCCTAACGAGCATGCCCCCGGTTACTCGGGTGATGCCGTAGCGTTGATGCAGCTCAACCAGCGACACATCTGCAGCCACCGAGTCCGCCCCGCTATTGACCTGTGCGATAGTCACGCTCACGGCCGTGAACAGAATGACGATGGCAGGTATAGTTGCCCACGCCAGGTCCGTCTTTCCCATCCAGCGAAGCACCAGGTAGTTGATCGGCCCTACCGCAAATACGTAGAGAGCGAGGAAAATCAGGAAATAGTGCGTCGAGGTCGGCTTGATCTCAGCCAGACTGAACAGAACATTTTGAATGCCCCACCGATTCGTCCGGGACGACGACCACTGTCCCATCGTGATCCAGTTTCTGCTCCTCAACTTGGATTCGGCGGCAGGCAAGAGCAGGTCATTCCAAAGATCCTTCGCGGCGCCCCAGCCTCGATACGGATTGATCTTCGGGTTGATCGCAATGAAGCGCACGATCCCGCTGCCGTAGTACTTCTCCGCTGCAAGCGTGCGGTCCTGCGTGCCAAGCAACGCGAGCGCGCCCGGTCGCGTGCTGGCCGATACCACCAGCAGAGGCTCGGCGGATTCGAAGAGGTTGTAGGTTGTTGTCAGTTCGAGTAGCGAAGGGACCGTCACCGAGCCATGCGAATCGATCGGCATTATCCCATCGAGCCCGGATGCGCGCAGGCCAGCCATGTCTGCCGCGCCGGTCACAATCAGCAGGCCGCCTGAAGCCACCCATAGCTTCAGCGCCTGGACTTGCTCTTCGGTCAACTGACCCAGAGGCGCGTCGCCTATCACCACTGCGTCAATCGGATCGTAGGACACAAAGTCGCGCGGCAGGTCTTCGGGTGGTGTTACCGAGGGGTGGGCCGCCGGCGACTGTGGTTGATACCAGGGCATCCCTCGGCGCCCTCGGCGGCCGGGCGGACCAGGATAGCGAGGCTGGGGCGCAGTGGCATTGTCCGGATCGATCGCAGCATCAGCGCGCGGCCGCCTGCTGAAAGGTTCGCGGCTCGCCGGCCTGACGATCTCAGTGGAGGCGATTCCATTCAGCGTGGTGGCTTCCGTGTCCACTACGGCCACTTCCAATTGCTCGCCGCCGAAGGGAGCTCGAACTACCGATATGGCTGTGTGCGCGACCACACGACCATTTGAGACCAGGCTGATCTCCACATCTCCCCCGCTGTTCAAGAAGGCTGCGATCTCGTGAAACTGACGCGATCCGGTCGGCAATTGGACATCCTTAACGAACTCCCTGTAGGTTGGGCTGGGGCCTTGCGAAGACTCAGCTCGAATGACAAGGCGACCCGAAATTGGATCGCCCTGGTTCGCGATAGTGACGCGCACCGGCACCCAGCTGCCCGCAAAGGTGTTTACCTCGAGCCTCCCGAAACCGGCTCTCACAGCCATTTCAAGGGTATCTGAGTGATAGACTCCTGTCCCGCCCGGTTGACCATCCTGCGCTTCGGCTTTGTGGCCGACATAGATGAGCGATAGAGCGATCATTGCCAGTGCGACTGCCGCCGAGAGGCCCACCCCTTGCGCGAGCCTCGGGACCGAGCCCTCCGAAGACGATCTATCGTTCACACGAGTGGACGGTTCGATTCCTTTACGACTCCGCATCCGGGTCCTCAGTTCTTTTTGCTCTGATCTCATTCGTCCGGTCTAAGACTTCCAGGCTGACAGGAACTATACAATCAATGGCGACAATTGAGAATTGAGAATTGAAAATTGAGAATGTCGAATCGCGCAATTCTCAATTCTCAATTCTCAATTTTCAATTCTATGGTAGATTTAAGGACGAGCGACGAATCGATCGGAGAATGGACGATGAACTTCTCAACCAAAGCGATTCATGCCGGCCAGGAACCAGATCCGACCACCGGCGCGGTCAGCGTACCAATCTATCAGACCTCGACCTACGCCCAGGAGGGCCTTGGTAAACACAAGGGGTTCGAATACGCTCGAACACAGAATCCGACGCGGCTTGCGCTGGAGAAAAACCTCGCGGCGCTCGAATCCGGACGCACATGCTTTGCATTTGCTTCCGGTATGGCCGCCACCAACGCGGTCATGACCCTGCTGAGAGCAGGCGACCACATCATCGTGAGCGACAATACCTATGGCGGCACGTTTCGCTTGTTCGACAAGGTGCTCAGGAATTTCGGCCTGGAGTTCAGTTACGTCGATGCGCGCGAGCCCCAGAATGTAGAAGATGCCGCGCTACCCGAGACCCGTATGGTCTTTATCGAGACGCCGACCAATCCGGTAATGTCGCTGGTCGACATTCGGGCAGTATCGGAGATCACTCGCCGGCGAGGCGTACGCCTGGTGGTCGACAACACTTTTATGAGCCCGTATTTTCAACGCCCTCTGGAACTCGGCGCGGACATCGTCGTTCATTCTACGACCAAGTATTTGAACGGGCACAGTGACAGTATTGGCGGAGCTGTGATTCTCAACGATGAAGAGGACATCGCCAAACTCGCGTTCATTCAGAACGCCGCCGGCGCAATCCTGTCTCCGATGGATTCGTGGCTGGTGATGCGCGGCACGAAAACGCTGGCCGTGAGAATGCGCCAACATGACGAAAACGGACGAATCGTGGCGCAGTTTCTGTCCGAACACCCGAAGGTTGAGAAGGTTTACTATCCGGGATTGAAATCGCATCCACAACACGAGCTGGCTCGGCTGCAGATGTCCGGGTTCGGCGGCATGATATCGTTCGAGACGGGATCGCTCGACAATGCCCGCCGCGTGCTTGAAGGTGTACGACTGTGCACATTGGGGGAGTCGTTGGGTGGAGTCGAAACACTGATCTCACATCCGGCTACGATGACTCACGCCTCAGTTCCGGAGATCGAGCGCAACCGGCTCGGAATTACCGACGGCCTGGTTCGCATATCGGTGGGGATCGAAGACGCCGAAGACATAATAGCCGACCTGGACGCCGCGCTGAGTCAATAGATTAAGTAAAGTAACAACGGTTATTGCGAATCGGCCAGGAATCAATCATAATCACCGACTATCGAGAGATCAGACTCTTCAGAATGAGGTGGTGAGGTTGCGCCACGCAAGCGTCCCTGACCAACCGGGCCGCTGGTTACACTATGCCGGGCGAAGTCGGATTTAAAATTGCTGCGTACGCGAAGACCGACGTGGGCAGGGTGCGCCCCGGCAACGAAGACAACTTCCTGGTAGTAAACCTCTCAACTGCCGATACCTGGACGCCGGACATTGTGCATGGCGAACCCGAGGACAATCTCACTACCTTCGCTCAGAGCCACTACGGTCACCTGCTTGCGGTGAGCGACGGGATGGGTGGAGCTCTTGCGGGTGAGGTGGCCAGCCGCCTTGCTGTGGAATGCGTGCGCGACCGGATGCTCGAGCTTCAAGCGAGTCCAACCTACTCAAAGTTCCCTTTTCCCGAACGACTGAGGCTCTCGATCGAGCTCGCCAATCTGTACATCTACCAGATGAGCCTGAAGCGTCCGGAGTGTGCCGGGATGGGTGCGACCTTCACGGCATTGGGGCTTTCAGGGTCCAACGGCTACTTCGCTCAGATCGGAGACAGCCGGGCCTACGTGATACGAACCGGACAGATGCAACAACTGACGCGTGATCAATCGCTGGTCGGCCAGTTGGTTCAGGCGGGCCACATAACCGAAGAGGAAGCCGAACGCCACACCTACAAGAACGTCATCCTTCAAGCTCTCGGCGCTTCGCCGACGGTCAATGTCGAAGTTGACGTTCTTGGCCTGCGCGATATGGACATAGTGCTCCTTTGCAGCGACGGATTGTCGAACAAAGTGCGCATCGACGAGATGAAACAGTTGATAGACGACTCGCCCTCTCTGAAGGAGGCTTGTGAGTCGCTGGTGACGCTAGCCAACGAGCGCGGGGGCGAGGACAACATCACGGTGATGATAGCCCAGTTCGCAGGCAGTGGGCTGCCCGGTCCCGAGCGGCGCTCGGTTAGTTTCACGGCGGGTTTGATAGCCGATTCGAGTATGCTGGATCGCTGGGGGGCCGAGAGCATACCGCGCGATCCCGACCTGCCTTACGAGATTGAAACTCGCCTCGTGGACGATGTGGATGATGAAGAGGACACAATCGTTCCTACCGACAAGTTGAAACTCCCGGAATAACATACCAGGACTCAAACACCCGCTCAGGATCTGAAAATGACCGGAGCCGCCTACGACATCATCACGTTCGACTGCTACGGAACGCTGATCGACTGGGAGAGCGGAATCGTAAACGCGTTTCTGTCAGAAGCTGCCCGCGACGGAGTAGATCTCGACACAGGATCCATCATCGCAGCATATATGGCGGGAGAGCCCGCCGTCGAAGCTGAACAATATCGACCTTATCGGGACGTGCTCGGCGAGACAGCTCAGCGAGTAGCGGCGGAGCTGGGTTGGAAGATCAAACCCGAGAGGGTGGGCTTCCTCGCCGCCAGCGTTCCGAGATGGCAACCGTTTCTCGATACAAACCCGGCGCTCGAACGGCTGGCTCAGAAGTTTCAGCTTGGGATCCTCTCAAACATCGACGAAGACCTGCTCAACGCAACACTCAAACACCTCACCGTGCGATTCGACCTTACGATAACAGCCGAGGGAGTGCGTTCGTATAAACCCGGACCAGCGCACTTTCTCGAAGCAATCGCACGAACGCCGGGTAAGCGGCTCCTGCATGCAGCGCAGAGCCACTTCCACGATGTATTACCAACAAGGAGACTCAATATCCCGGTTGCATGGATCAATCGCAAAGGTGAGAGCCTCGGCGAAGGCGGCATAATGCCCACGTATGAGCTTGAGGACCTGAGCGGCCTTGCGGATCTGCTCGAGTGAATAGGACGTAGGATCTAGGATCCTACTTCAGCCATTCTACGATCTGAGCATCCTTCAACTTCTCCGTGCTTAGTCTGAAGGCATTGCCGCGCCCAAGCGACTTGTATGCGTTGTCCATCCACTCAGTTCGGAACCGCCCACCCGTGTTGTGAATCAAGAGCCTTGATGGAGCTGCCAACGCGACTGCGGCCCGCAAGTCCCCGGCACGGCGAAGGCCCGGCGAGAATAGCTCCTTCAAAAAAGCCTCATCACTCGTATTGTCAAACTGAGCGACGTCGACCGCCGTACGTCCGATCTCGGGAGCAAGCCCTCGCGCCAGCAAACACCACAGGCCCGCTCTTTCCTGGCCAACCAGATCTGCACGCGCGACGTCTTCCCTGTTCCTCAGGTATGCCACCGCGGTCAGAATGTCCTGCACCCGATTCGCAAGATCGGTGCGATTGTAGGTCGTGAAGTATTTCACGTCAGGAGCTCGATTGCCTCTCGCTTCACCTGTTTGAAAACAATCGATCGACAAGACTAACTGTCCGCTCTTCAACAGCGCTCCAACGAACTCTCCGGGAGAGTCTTTGCTCGAGCCCGCCAGAGCCTGGCTCCCTTCCTCGTTCACCACAAGTGTGGCCACCAGCTCGCGGCTGCGCGGAGACGGGATCCACAATACGGCCGGCACGCGGTCGCCTTCGTTTTTTCTCCCGATAAAGAAACGCTCACCAGTGAATCCCGGACCCTTGAAGCTCCGGGCATTTGAAACCTCCACATCGGCTCCAGCAGGCAGTTTCGCGGCAAGTGAATGCTCGAGCGCCGAGCCCATTCGCATCTTGAACTCTTTCAACCACCCATCGCCGCCATCCGGCTTGATCGTGTCCAGTTGCCTCTGTGCATCGGCTATCAAATAATTGGTCAGTCGATCAGCATCAACCAGGTTCTTCGGATGCTCAATGCCATAGAACACCAGTAGATCCGTGAGACTCTCCGCCTTGAACCGCTTCTCCTTGAGTTGGCTGTCGTCCACGTCCTTCAAGAGCCAGCGGCCGAACCATTTATAGACCGCCTCGCGGCTCTCTTTGTTGTAGTTGTGAGGGGCATTCATCTGTACGGCGTTAACTCGGTCCTCAGCGTCAAAGAGTTTATAGATGCTCTTGATCGCTGGATACTCGACCTTGAGGGTGTCCTTGGTCCAATCACCAGTCGCAGAAACCAGGAGCAGCGGCCGGGGCGCGGCAAGCGCGGCGAGCTCTACATTGAAAGTGTCTATTCGCAAACCGGGCGCGTTCTCGCACAAACACCCGCCCTGCATGTGAGCGGAGACCATATTGACGGGCGCACCCACTTTTATGCGAGGGTCCACGGCCATCAACAGGAAAGTCTGAGTTCCTCCTCCGGATTCGCCGGTAGCCGCGATGCGCTCCTGATCCACTTCCGGCAACGAGCACAGAAAGTCCACTGCGCGAATGCTGTCCCAGAGTTGAAGTCCGGCAAGACTTATGCCCCAAAGCTCCTCGCGGTGTCCGCCGAAGCTGTGAGTCAGTTGCGTGCTGTCGCCGTAGCCGACCATGTCATAAGTGAAAACGACATATCCCTGGCGAGCGAAGTTGATCGCGCGGCCGGGTCCGGAGCAGATGTCGGTATCTTCAAGCCTTCCGTAGGTCCAGTGGCCATGCGGGCTGACGATCGCGGGAAACGGACCGCTTCGATTGCGCGGACGGTAGAGATTCCCGGTTACCAGGAACCCCGGGTGGCTTTCGAAGTAAACCTTTTCAACTGTATAGCCATCGCGCTCGGTGCGCCCGAACACGCGGGGGTTTAGAGGAGATTTGGGCGGCATCGGCAAGAGACCTGCGCTTGCGAGAATCTGAGAACGCAAGTAGTCGGCGCGCTCCAGCCACTCTTCCCTCGTCCGATAGCCTGAGAAGGCGTAGACCTTGTTGAGATCGCAGACCTGTGTAAGCCTGCGGTCAACCGAAGGCGGCCCTTGAGGGAAGGACGAGGCCGCCCTTCCGAAGACCATCAGTACCGAGACCAACACGAGACCAGGAACTCTGGCAGAATGTCTTTTCATAGCAACCCCAGGGAGAATTGAGAATTGAGAATTGAGAATTGGGAAGGGAGAAATTCTCAATTCTCAATTCTCAATTCTCAATTTTCAATTCTCCAGTTGGTCTCACCGCTGAAACAACGATGGGAAGCGGCTGGCCTGGAGCATCCGGCACGCCTCTTCGAAAACATCATCGGCCAGACTGTTGCCCGACGGTCCCGATACGACTCGATCAGCGGCGGTTGACGTATGTACCCGGAGGCCGGCGTCTCGGACCTCGAGCATTGGCGTGCGAAAGCCCGAAGTCATATTCACCAGCTCCGGGTCATCAGTGATGACCATGCTGGCACGCGCGATCGCGGCTGCAGCTTCCAGAGCACGAGGTGAAACAAGCTTGATTGAGCGTGGCGGCAGGGACGAGCTTATGCGGTCGGTGAAAGTCCGACTCGAGGGCTCATCCACAGCCACAATTCGAGCTCCGAAGTTGTTCGCTAGCCTGACCGCGACTTCGCTCATGCAGTCGACTATGCCTCCGCGGAGTGCAGTTGCGCTCGAGCCATATAGAATCACGAGCGGTTCTCCGCCCCTTGATCCATGCCGCACAAGCAATTCCTCGAAGAGCTTGTGTCCTTCCACAGGAACGAAGACGCCGGAGTCCGAACTCTCAGGCTCGAGACCGAGCTGTCCTATAACATTCGCACACTCAGCCGCATGATCGCCGGCCCGGCTGGGCCTGCCGCGTCCCCCGAAAAAGACGTCGGCCAGACTACGAAGTCGCGACGGCCTGACCAGGCGAACGTGAGGGATCAGGCGACAGGCAATCTGAGTCTCGACGCCGGCTGAGAAATCGAGCACCAGATCGAAGGTCTCCCTCCGCGCGACCCTCACAAGTCTTATCAAGCTTTTGAGCGCGAACCCGCGACCTCGGTCGCCGGCCTTGAGAGCGCCCAGATCTATGAGGGACGCCAGGCCTGTGACCGCCAATATCTCACACGTTGCTCTCGATGCAGCGACGACTAACCGGGCCTGAGGATACGCGGCCTTGAGAGCCTTCAGGGCCGGGAGCACTGCCAGCGACCTGCAGAACGGCGAGTCATCGATGGCAAGAATGGATCGCGGGTGATACGGCATAAAACTCGTTTCGCGTTTCGCGTTTTGCGTTTTGCGTTTTGCGTTTTAGGTTAGCGCCAAACGTAAAACCTAAAACGTAAAACCTAAAACGCCTAGAGTTCGGCCAGCAGATTGACCACAGTTTCGGTATTGCTCAGATCCTCAAGCAGCGCGTCCGGCAAGTGCTGACTCAGTTGCGTAGAGGTGTGGAAGCCTGAGGCAACGGCAAGAACTCGTGCGCCGAAGTGGCGCGCGCAGGCAATATCGCGAGGCGTGTCTCCGACGATAACGAATCGATCGGGTGCAAGCGTTACTCCCAGGTGGTTGCCGATTCGCTCAGCCGCAATTGCGGGCAGATGGTTTCGGTCCTCTGCGTCGCTGCCGAATGCTCCCCGCCCCTGAAAGTAATCCCATATTCCTGAGACTCGGAGCTTGGCTTCAGCCAGCCTTTCCACGTTTCCGGTTAGCAGACTTGGAATAAATCGCGAATCCCCGGCCAGCGCGTCCAGCAGCTCGCGGACCCCTGCGCACAACCGAAAGACTTCGCCGGTCGAAGCGAGGTCCCTGAGTATCTCGACCATGGCGGCTTCCAGCTGCGGGAGACGCTCCCAAATCGCTTCCGCGCTGAAGCCTTCGCATTCGAGCGCCTCACGGTAGATGGCCATGTCGGTCCTGCCCGAAAAGTCTACTTCATCGATTCGCCCGCAGGTCCCGAACACGCTGTCGAGCATCCCGCGGATCCGGCCGCGATATTCGGGCCGCCGCACCGCGCGAATCAGCGTACCGTCGATGTCAAAGAGAATGGGTCGCATAGGTGCCAGGTGCCAGGTGCCAAGTGTCAGGTGCCAGGTATCAGGTGCCAGATGCCAGACGTCAGGTGTCAGGTGCCCAGGTGTCAGGTGCCAGGTATCAGGTGACAGGTGTTGAGTGCCAAGTGCCACGGACACATTCTACCTCACACCTGACACCTCACACCTGGCACCTGACACCTCACACCTCACACCTGACACCTCCCACCTGACACCTGGCACCTTCCCTCAAACATTAAACCTGAAGTGAATCACGTCGCCGTCGTGCACCACGTACTCCTTGCCTTCCAACTTCAGCTTACCTTGTTCGCGACAACGTGCCTCGCTCTTCAGCTCGATCAAATCCTCGAAACGGATTACCTCTGCCCGAATGAAGCCGCGCTCGATGTCCGAGTGAATCACTCCCGCAGCGCGGTGGGCGGTGGTGCCGCGTTTGATCGACCACGCGCGGCACTCGTCTTCCCCGCTCGTCAGGAAGCTGATCAAGTCGAGCAACTGGTAAGCGGCGCGAATGAACCTGTCTCGCGCCGGTTCGGTGATCCCGAGGTCCTGAAGGAACTCGCGCTGCTCCTCTTCAGTGAGCTGGGCTATGTCCATCTCAGCCCTGCCGGACATTGCTATGAGGCTCAACCTTCTTGACGCAGCCAGCTCAACGACGTCGGCAGGCGGCTCACTCCCTGCCGCAGCCTCGCCGACGTTGAGCAACAGCAGCAGCGGCTTGAGACTTAAGAAGCGAAAGCCTGCAATAAGCCCAAGCTGTTCGTGCGCTATTGCGAGGTCTCTCAACGGGCGTTCTTCTTCAAGTGCGGCCTTAAGGGTTTCCAGCAACTCGCGTTCGCGGGTGGAGTCCTTCTCCTTCTTGAGCCGCGCGATACGAGTCTCAATCTGGACCATATCGGTCAGGATCAACTCATCGTCGAACGCCTTGATGTCACGCATCGGGTCGGCGCCTTGAGTCAGCATCGGACTGTCAAACCCGCGCGCGACGTGAACCAGCGCTTCGACTTCACGCATGTGCTGAACGAGCTTTGGGTCGAGCCCGGTCTCGGTTCGTTCGGCCTGATCGCCCTGGGGACCGGCAACATCAACAAAGCTCATTTCCACGTAGGTCTGCTTCTTGGGGTTATAAAGCTCGGCGAGTTTATCCACTCGAGAGTCGGGCACTTTGATGACTCCGACGTTGGCTTTTTCACGAGCCCCAAAACCTCCGACCTCGGCGGTCAGCCCGGTTAGCGTATTGAAAATCGTTGTCTTGCCCGACCCCGCGAATCCTACCAGCCCTACTTTCATTAAGCCCCCAACCGATTGCGGATTGTGGATTGCGGATTGCGGATTTCGGACTGTGGTCCGATTCCAAGGCAACCTCGCGCGTCTGCCTCCTCCGCAATCCGCAATCCGCAATCCGCAATCCGCAATCTAAGAATCTCTCAGGTCTTCTCCGGTCATCAACGGCGGCTTCGCAAGCCCAAGCAAGCCCAGCATCGTCGGAGCGATGTCCTGAAGCGACCCCCCCGCTCGCAACTTACCCCGATAGTCACTGATGAGGATCAGCGGCACCAGGTTAGTCGTGTGCGCCGTGAAGGGCTGTCCCGTGTCGGGATCGATCATCTGCTCTGCGTTGCCGTGATCTGCGGTAATGATGACCGCGCCCCCTCTCGAGCGAATAGCCTCGACCACTCTCCCTGCACAGGCGTCAATTGTTTCGATGGCCTTGATCGCCGCGTCCAGAAAGCCCGTGTGACCGACCATATCAGCATTGGCGTAGTTCATGATTATCACATCGAACTCGCCGCTCTCGATCTCCCGGAGCACATTCTCGGTCACCTCGGCCGCGCTCATTTCGGGTTTCAGGTCATAGGTCGCTACCTTCGGTGAAGGGATCAAGATTCGCTTCTCGCCGGGAAACTCATCTTCTACCCCGCCGTTAAAGAAAAAGGTCACGTGCGCGTACTTTTCAGTCTCCGCGATGCGCAGGTTCTTCAAGCCGGCGCCGGCAAGAATGTCCGCAAGAATCTGCTCGTGTTTCACCGGGCCGAATGCTACCGGCAGGTGAAACTCAGCATTGTACTGCGTCATACAGGTAAACCTTGTATCGAGCCTTGGCCCCCGATCGAAGGCGTTAAAGCCATCTTCTGTAAAGGCCCGAGTGAGTTGGCGCGCGCGGTCGGCTCTAAAGTTAAAGAAGATCACGCTGTCCCGATCTTGAATTTCCACAACCGGCTTTTCAGTCTGGTCGATGATTACGATGGGCGGCATGAACTCGTCAGTAATGCCTTCGTCGTAGGACTCGCGAATGGCGGCTACAGCATCAAAACGCGGCCGGCCCTCCGATCGAGTTAGCAGTCTATATGCCTTTTCGGTTCGTTCCCACCGGCGGTCGCGATCCATCGCGTAGTAGCGGCCGATAATCGTCGCTACCTGTCCGACACCGTACTCGCTCATCTTCCTCATCAGGTCCGCGACATAGCCGGCTCCCGCATGGGGCGACGTGTCCCGACCATCCAGAAAGGCGTGGACGAACACTCGATCAGCACCTCGTTGTTTAGCCATCCGCAGTAGCGCATAGAGGTGTTCATGCCACGAGTGAACTCCGCCTTCGGAGACCAGTCCCATCAGATGAAGCGCCGACTGATTGGTCTTCGAATGGTCCATCGCCTGTACCAGTGCCGGGTTGTCGAAGAACTCACCGGTCTCGATTGCGTAATCTATGCGGGAGATGTCCATCCGGACGATGCGGCC
>DASYSA010000350.1:0-7075 GCA_036003885.1 Blastocatellia bacterium
GGGTAAGTTAGCTTTAGCTTGCGTCCTAAATCTTCAACTTGAAGAGTGAACTTTGAACTGTCTCTTATGATCGTCGCTTTCACATTCCAAGCGAGGTGACGACGTCTCTTTTAAATGAGATTCGATACTGCTTTCCTGTCCTCAGCTTCAAGCCGACCGTTCCGTCTGCATGGGCCGAAACCGGAATCTTCTTTCCATCCTCTGACACGCTTGCGATAAGTTGTCCGCGCGGCGGTCGCACCTTGTGCGCGCCGTCGGAATCGGGTCGCAAAACGACGAGAGTTGCTTTTCCGGCCTCCCAACTCACGTCAACTCCCATGGCGCCGCGCGCCCGAAGTCCTTTGATCGATCCTTCGCGCCAGGACCGCGGGAGCGCGGGCAGAAGATTGATTTCACCGGCGTGGCTCTGCAGTAACATTTCAGCCATTCCCGCAGTGCCGCCGAAGTTCCCGTCGATTTGAAACGGCGGATGATTATCCAGCAAGTTCGGAAGGGTTGATTTGGCAAGCAGCGCGACGATGTTCTCGTGCGCGAGGTCGCCTTCCTCCAGTCGCGCCCAGAAGTTGATGATCCAGGCGCGGCTCCATCCTGTGTGGCCGCTTCCTGCCTTAAGCCTGCGCTCGAGCGACACTCGCGCGGCCCGTGCCAGCTCCGGCGTGCCGCGTAGAGTGATCTGGTTGCCCGGATGCAGGGCGAAGAGGTGAGAGATATGACGGTGGCCCGGATCAGGCTCATCATAATCTTCGAGCCACTCTTGCAACTGCCCGTGCTTGCCGATCTTGAGCGGCGGCAACCGGTCGCGCGCCGCAGTAACTCTTGTTCGAAATTCCGAATCAACTCCAAGCACCCTGCTGGCTTCAATCACGCGGCCGAAGAGCGCATAGGTAATCTCCATGTCCATCGTCGGTCCCATACAGAGCTTGGCTTCCTCACCGTTGGGTAACCGATAGCGGTTCTCAGGCGAAATCGAGGGCCCGGTCACCAAATGACCCTTGCCGTCATCTACCAGATAATCGAGAAGGAACTCAGCAGCCTCCTTCATTACCGGATAAGCGCGCCTGGCCAGGAACTCGCGATTCCGCGTGAAGTCGTAGTGATCCCACAGGTGCAAGCTCAGCCAGGCCCCACCCATCGGCCAGAGGCCAGCATGGACTCCATCAATGGGCACGGCGTCGCCCCACAAATCCGTATTGTGATGTATCACGAAACCGCGCGCGCCATAGAGATTACTGGCCAGTCTCCGGCCGTCTTCGCGGGCGTTGTCAATCAGATCGAACAGCGGTTCATGGAGTTCGGAGAGATTGGAGACTTCTGCCGGCCAGTAGTTCATCTCGGTGTTTATGTTGATCGTGTACTTGCTATCCCAGGAAGGCTGCAGCTGATCATTCCAGATGCCCTGAAGATTGGCCGCCATCGTACCCGGACGGCTGCTGGACATGAGGAGGTAGCGTCCGAATTGGAAATAGAGTGCTTCGAGCGACGGGTCTGACTCCCCGGCTTGCACTCGCTTCAGGCGCTCATCCGTCGGGAGGTCCGAATGCGAAGCCGCCAGCCGGAATTCGACGCGCCTGAAGAGTCGTTGATGATCGGCAACGTGAACGGAGCGAAGCTGCTGGTAGGATTTCTTTGCAGCCGTCAGGTATTGCTCGCACGCAGCTGCGGGATCCCGGTGGCGAAAATCTGTCGCCGCAGCGAACAGCAAGGTAGCCGAGTTTGCACCCACGACGGACAGTTCATCGCCTTGCGCCTGTACGCGCCCGCCTTCTGGAAGAACCTGCAACAGACCCTGGAACTTGACGCCCACCTTGCGCTCGGCCGGATGGCGGTCGCCGCGAACAATGGCCTGGCCTTCGATTACAACACGGTTGGGGCCGAGGGCACGGGTCTTGCTGTCCTGTTCGCGAGTGAGTGTTGTCGTGAAGGAGATGCGGCCGGGCTTGTTGCTGGTCAGTCGGATGACAATCACCTGATCGGGCGACGACGCAAACACTTCCCGGCTGAAGAGCGTATCACCCGAGTGGTAGCTGACCCGGGCGATCCCTGAATCGAGATCGAGTTCCCTGCGATACTCTCTTGCCTCTCGCTGGCCGGAGAATCGAATGAGCAAGTCACCAAGCGGCTGATAAGGAGGCAGCCGTTTCGGCGTCGATATGATGGTCCTCTCGGCGAGCTGCTCGGCCTGTTTGGGTTGGGCCGCGAACAACAGCCGGCGGACCTCGGCCAGATTGCTCGCAGCCTCCGGATTATTGCGGTCTCGCTTTTCGCCGGCCCAGATCGTGTCTTCATTGAGCTGAAGGCGCTCGGATTCCACGCCGCCAAAGACCATCGCCCCGAGCCGTCCGTTCCCAATCGGGAGTGCCTCGGTCCACACAGTCGCGGGTTGCCTGTACCATAAAAGAATTGAGGATTCGGGCGCGGTTCCAGCGGTCCGTGCTTCAGACAGACCGAAGGTGCAAACGAGAAGCAAGAGAACGATTGTCTGTTTCATTGGCGTGTTGCGTTCCGCGTTCCGCGCGCCGTGCGTTTCCGACAGCCGGCCCCAGATTGCAGGACAACCATAACCCACAAAAGCTAAACGCGAAACGCGAAACGCGAAACGCGGAACGCGAAAACCCGAAACGCTGAACGCGGAACGCTCATGGAGCGTTGGGTCCCACGTTCGCCGTGGTGAGCGGGCGAACTGTGATTGCCGCCGTCGAGAATTCATCGGCGCCCACGTCCTTAGCCCCCGAGCGAGCCTGCCCGTCCATATCAATCGTGACCGCTGGATAGGAACCGACCGACGTATTGATGGCAGGGCTCGTCGACTGCAGCCTGAACACGCCGGAGGAATCCCGCACGAGCTGCGGATTGATGCGACGCGCCCCGCTTGCCGGCAAATCACCATTCGGCGCCGAGCCGAACACGATGTTTCCCTCGTATGTGGGGTTGGTCACCGGTCCGCCAAGGCTCAGGATAGTCCCGGAGTCGCTCTGGATGATGTTGTTGGCGAAGACAAGGTCGGTCGCGCCCAAACCGTTTGTCCTGCCGGGCATCACAGCGTTCTGTATGTTGTTGATCAAGGTATTGAACGACACCGTCACTCGGTCGGGCCGATCGTGTCCGGTCAGAGCCCCGGGCGGAATCTCCGTGTCGCCGTTGCCGATCTGGATCGCCGGATTGCAGTTCTCGAAGTAGTTGCTGAAGATCTGATGGTCATTGCCGAAGAAGCGCAGCCCATGCGAGTTGATGAAGAAATTGCTGTGGACGGTGCACTTGTTCCCATGCCGCAACGTGAGCTCGCCGACCGTGTCCCGAATCGTATTGTAGCGAAACACGTTCGAACTCGACTTATTCGAGATGAGCTCATTCTCTCCGTCACACCTCATGAAGAGGTTCCTTTCGATCAGACTGTGGGCATCTGTAAGGCTCTTCCCGCTCAGCCCGATCTGGAGCGTCTCCGCACCGTTACCCCCCGGGCTCGTGAAGTTCTGGAACAGGTTGTGGTGGACCCAGGTGCGCTGCGCCATTCCGCTCGTACCTGGTCCACGAATGGAGAACATCTGGCCCAGTGTACTCTTATTCTGGAACGTGTTGTGATCCACCTCGCAGTCGTCGCCATCGACTTGCAAATATCTTCCCTCACCAGTGAGTTGAAAAACATTGCGAGTGATCCTGCAGTGGCTCGTGCCGGCAGCCACCTGCACTGTTCCAATTGCATGAGTGAACCGGAAGCCCCGAATGACCACGAAGGAGGAGGGGCTGTTCAGGCTGAATCCGGCAGCGCCCCTGATCTCGACTCCGCCTGTCGTCGCAGCATTGATCACGATGGGGTGAGCGGCCGTCCCCTGTCTTGCTATGGTGATGGCTGCGCTTGTCGTGTAGACGCCGTTGGCGACAGTGATTTGATCTCCCGGCGCTGAGGAGTTGATTCTGGACTGCAGCGCGGATATGGAAGAGACCTGGAAGGTACGCAGTGGAGGGGGCTCAGTCGCGGCCTCGGGTGTGATCGTCAAATTGCACACAGTCGTCATTCCCGCCGGCGTTGTGCTGGTGAATGCGCCGCGGTTGTCGAGGCTCGTAACTCCGGCTTGCTCGGTGCGGAAGGCAAAATTAGCGCCTACCGTCCGCTCTGAACTCGCAGACGGTGTCACGAAGATCGAATAGGCGTGAGCCGGCACGTCGACCGCCAGCCGGAAGTGATAAGTGATCCCGCCCGCATATGGTATGACCGAGTCGGCGGCGTACGCTCCGCCATTGCGCGCGTCGATGTTACCGGATGGGTTGAACCGCGCAAGACATGCGAAACCTGCGTACGCTGTCTGAGCGCCCTGGGAGAGACCGATCACCGTGTTGATCGGCGATACCGACGGTGTCGCATCAAATTCGGCTGTGAACCTGCCGGCCTGAGCGGCGAACGTTGTGTTTTGCCAACTCCCTCCCGACACGGCCGTAACGCACCCCGATTGAGCTCCGACTCTCACACTGCCTGACAAAGCACCAACTAACACTGCTGCGAGCATCAACATGGTAATTGTCAACTCCTGCCTGAATGCTGTTCGTGTCATGTGACCTCCTCCTCGCCTTTGCGGCTGTTGTTTTCTTTCGAGATCAAAGTGGAAAGGGCTGCCAGGAATGGAGACACCAGCCCAATCCAGGATTCAGTGGTTTATTCGTCGACACGCCGGTACAGCTCGTCGTCACTTGTGAGAAGGAATGGGGTCGCGGCAATCTCTGCGAGACGCCAGCCTCCAGATACTTCCAACTATCAGCGTTGCTTTCTTTCCCTGGATCGGGACATTAGCAAGAACGGGAAAACCGCTCTGTGCCACGAAGACACGAAGTCACAAAGCCGCACAGGCCCATGGGCACGTCACTCATGGGCTTTGTGGTCCTTCGTGTCCTGGTGGCAAGAAGACAGTTGTTCCAGCCGTGCCAGGCGTCGTCTCCCCGCCACTTCAATAGCACGTCGGGCGGATCGAAACCGTTAGAACGGTTTCGCCAGCACCGTCGCCCACCAGACACCCGACTGAAGAGACTGCATGAAAACCCCAACCGGCAGGTTGGGGATCCTTCCATCCAGCCTACAGGGACCGGCGCCCGAGTCGCGGCAAATCCCCCAACCGGAAGGCTGGGGATCCTTCTTTCAACCTACTTTCGCCCACGCCGTGCGAACCTGCCGGCAGGGATAGCCTCTCGATCAGCCTTCCGATTGTAGGCTGACGTGAAAGATCCCCAACCTTCCGGTTGGGGATTCGGGCGATTCCCCCAAGTCGCTCCTTGTAGGCTGACGTGAAGGATCCCCAACCTTCCGGTTGGGGGATTCGAGCACCTTTTCACACAGCCTCTGAAATGGGTTGTCAATAAGAATCCACGCTTTCACACTTGTTTCCGCTCGTGTTCTTTGCGAACGAAGATGTTGTCTTGCTTCGGTTCCCCATCGCACTCGATTGCGAGCGTCGTGATTGGGTCATCCGGCGCCTTCTCTGGAAGCCCGGTGAAACGCACGCGCAAGCGGTCCTGTTGGAACGCCACCTTCTCGCCGGTCGCAAGCAGGCTGGCGGACTTGACCTTTGACATCAGCCCGGCCATGACGGCCGTTTCACCGGGCCAGAAATGGATATGCATGAAGAGAGTGTTTCCGCGCCTGGTGAAGGTCGCGTAATTCGAGCGGCGCGGCTGACAATTGTCGCTCTCGTAGATCGATTTGCCGTTCTTGTCCATCCACTGCCCGACGGAGCTCAGAATGCGAATCGATTCTTCAGGTATTGACCCGTCGGCCTTTGGACCGATGTTGAGCAGATAGTTGCCGCCGTCGCGGGCGCAGGTAATCAGGTTGCGAATGACGGTCTTGGGCGTCTTCCAATCGTCGTCGCTGCGATGGTACCCCCAACTGCCGTTCATGGTCATACAGGATTCCCACGCACGGCCTCCCTCTTCAGCTTGAATGCGCTGCTCGGGCGTGGAGAAATCTCCCTGAAGCTTGTTGCGATTATTTACGATGATATCCGGCTGAAGCTGGAACACCATCTGATTCATCTTCTCGGACTCCCATCCCTTTGCCTCGAGCGGCCACGATACGTCGTACCAGAGGATGTCGATCTTGCCGTAGTTGGTGAGCAATTCGCGGAGATGAGTGTGAATGTATTGCACGAAGCGTTGGCGCGCGCCCTCGTCTTCGGCGCAACGCGCGCCATCCGGATGATGCCAGTCCATAAGCGAGTAGTAGAAACCTACGCGCAGCCCCTCGGCGCGAGCGGCTTCAACGTACTCCTTGACCAGATCGCGCCCGGCAGCCTGCTTCGGCGCACAGTAGTTCGTGGTTTTGGTATCGAAGTGACAGAAGCCTTCGTGATGCTTTGTGGTCATGACCATGTACTTCATTCCCGCGCGCCTTGCCAACTTCGCCCAATCGCGAGCGGCGTTCGGTTTGGGATTGAAGCGCTTGGCCAGTTGCTCGTACTCCGGCCCCGGAATGCCTTCATTCTCCATGACCCACTCATGCCGGCCGAGCACGCTGTACAGACCCCAGTGAATGAACATTCCAAACTTGGCTTCGTGCCACCACTTCATGCGCCGGCTGCGGTCCTCCTGCTCGTCGGCGATCAGCGCGGCGGCGTTAGTCGACAGATCGCAGGCAGCTAACGTCGCGCCTGCTCCCATTAGCTTGAGGTAATCTCGTCTCGAGATCTCTTTGAAATCCATGCGGGAGCTCCTGGAGTCGGACAAAAAAAGTGAGGGCGCACGTCCGCACGGTGTTGCTGTGCTGACGCGGCCCTCACATCAGTGAGTGAACTAGAAGGAAAACCTCAAAGACCCCTGCATCACCCGTGGAAAGCGCGCTGTTATGGGGGCGCCAAAGCGGGTGTTCGTCTGCTTGAGTATCGGTAAGGCCGCGGTGCAGGTTGGGTCTGGCGTACCCGGGGGAGTCGTTCCCGCAGCCGCTGCCGTGCAGGCGAAAGTCATCGACCCGTCAATGTCTTTGAAATTCGTGTGATTGAAAATGTTGTAGGTCTCCCAGCGGAACTGAATACCATGCTTCTCGCCCAGATGGAAGTTCTTGAAGAGCGCCAGGTCGGAGTTAAAGGTCGAGGGC
>DASYSA010000351.1:0-11877 GCA_036003885.1 Blastocatellia bacterium
TGAGTTCTTCCAGGGTGTAAGCCATAGGTATCGTTCCTTCCTTTAGGTTGGCGTTGGGGTCGATTCAATTAGTGCCACATATTATTCAACTCGTTGGATGTTTTCAACGGGGAAGCGAGGTCGCTAAGGTCGTACAGGGCGTCAGCCCTTGACTAAAAGTGGGACTCAAGTTCGCGGCAAAGTGGGTTGCTTATCGACATTCGATTTCATCCAGGTGGGGCAGCCTGGAGATTGCTCCAGGCCGCCCGGCAAACGATCTGTAAGATTACGCTACGTTTTTGGTTGTGCAATCCGGTTACAAGTAGTACAATCCGCCACGTTGAGAGGGTACAGCATTTCCCCATCCGCGGTTCCCGAGACGGGGAGATCAGGTGAAATCGATGAGTCACCGTTTTCGCGACACCCGGATCAACGGCCGAAACGCCAGACGAGCAATGCCAGAACAACCAGCAAAGCGAGAGGACCCGGGTTCGGGTCGCCCTGATCGGGATTGTCCGGGTCGTCCGTCTTATGCTCCTGTTGATCCGGCATACTTCCAGGCGTCTCGCCTTCGTCACAGGCGCAAAGTTCGGTGCCGCAGGGGAAGCACTCCTCGGTGTTGCCGCTTCCCACAGAGTGCCCGGCAAAAGCTATGGGGGACAACGGAGTTGGGTTGTTAAGGTGGCAGTCAGTGGAGCGCGAAACGAGAAACGGGAGAAACAAAATGCCGACGACCGCCAATAAAAGTGTTTTTCTTGTCCTCACTGGTTCTTCCTCCTCCCGGCGTCTAGCCGAACGGCCAGCAAATGTCGGCCAACCACACGGATTCTACCAGCTTTTGACGCAGGCTGCTCATAAAAATCGGAGCCTTACCCAACTGGGTAACAGACTCATCGCCCTAGCCGAGCATGCTCGAGCATTTCGGCGACTTAACGACCTCGATGAACTTGGCCAGCTACTCATCAGATTACCCTTGTCCCCGAAGCACTCCCAGATCGGTCATTATTATCATGCGTTGTCAATTAAGAGAAGCGGAAAAGGTGATCTAGAGAAGGCAGCTCGATTACTGGAGCAAGTCGCCGAGAGTGCACCACCTTTATACCGGGTGAGGGCCATACAGTCTTTGGGTGGGAACGCGTTGTACAAGGGTCAGTATGCGCTTGGTCTCAAGCTGTACGCTGAGGCCTCCCTCTTAGCTCAAACGGAGGGTGTTAATGATCCTGCTGCTGCCGTCGTTGGTCTGTGGGACGTAGCAACTCTGAGAGCGCTTGACGGAAATCACGGCGACGCACTGACATTGCTGGAGAACGCTCGTCCACTCGCTCAGGCTATACGTACTGCGCACCCCGACGTATATTACGGCTATTTGAATAGCCTCGCAGTGGAGCTGGGCGTGGCTGGTCGTCTGAACGAAGCCGAACGTGCAAGCCAGATCTCTCTTGCTTCGCCGTTTGCAAGCGCATACCTTGAGTGGCACGACACGAAGAGAGAGTTGGAGCTTCGAAGGGGACTTCCAGCATCTCGCTCACAAATTGCATTTGGCCAGCCACTTCCCATAGCCCAAAATCTTGTCTTAAATAATGTCGTGCCACTCCAGTCGTTCAGACTTGGAGTCGGTATGACCGCGGGTAGTTCTCCGTCGCTGCTTCCCAGGGAGGAGGCACGCATACTCAGATTCAAGTGTCGGAAGGAATCGATGCCCAAGCAGTCTCGCAACACCAACATAGCCGAACAGATCAGGCAGATGTCGCATGCCGAAAGGGTGATCCGGCTACTCGAGCTTATCTCGAGCAACGACACGACTACTGAAGAACTGGCCAAGATACTGGAGATCGCAGAATCGGTTGCCGGAAAGGGAAAGAGGCAAGGCTAAGTCAGATCTGCCTCAACCATCGACACCTGAGCAGCTCACAGCCGCCATTGGCCAGATAGTACTTTGCTCTCACCAGGAACGATAACCATCGCATCTCCAAACGCGCTGCCGAAGCGTCCGACCACCTGTTCAGTCTCACTCATCAGCTCGATCTCATACTCGCCGATTTCGGCCTCCCGCTTTGAATGATTGGTATACTCGCAGAATATCCAGAGGCGGTGCCCGGGTCGAAACTCGAATGCCCCTCCTGCATCCCACTCACCAGTCCACACAACCTGACCGTCGGTGTCCATCAGAATGAGTTTGTATCGGGCTACTTTGAGAGCTTCCGCAGCTGGATCCGGGGCCACCCGTCTTCGTATGATGGAGTTCATTAGGGCCGACACACGGCCCTTGATAGTCCTGAACGACTCGACCTGCTCCACTATCACGCTCCCTTGACCAGAATACTCTCTTCGTCCTCTCCCTGGCGGGGGGTAGCATCAATCAACCGGCCGGCCGCCTCCGCACTCATTCCTACGTTGCCGTTGAGCACCGACCCTTCTTCAACCAGCAGGACCGGCGTGATTATGTCGCCTCGGACACGGCTGGTCCTGCGAATCTCAACTCTGGACTTGGCCTTGACGTTCCCCTCGAGAATTCCGCTAATGAGGCACACACCAACATCCACCCGAGCCTCTACTCGAGCCGACTCCTCGACGACCAGAGTCCCTTTCTCCGAGACGAGGCTGCCGTTGACCCGGCCTTCCACCCGAAGCCCATCCGTGAAGAGAATATCGCCGGTCACCTCCACACCTTTCCCTATTAATCCGGATGCCGTATCGACTCCACTCTCCTTGACTAGTTTCATGATAGATCTCCTCACACACAAGAATTTGATTGCACGGACACGCGTGCTGGTTCGCCATCGTCATTTGTCAATGTGTGGAAGTAGCAAGCCTGCCTGGCAGGCCATGTTGAGGAGGGGAACGTCTCTTGTTCTTAGTACTTACTTATTAGGGCAGTCATTTATACGCCCCGCCCGCCGGGCGAGTCAAGGGGAGGAGGATCCGGGAGAGAGGATTTAGGATCTAGGATTTAGGATCTAGGATTTAGGATTTAGGATCCGGGGTCTCGCCATCCAGCCGTTCCTGAAATCCTGAATCCTGGATCGTAAGTTAGATCCCTAAATCCTCGAGATCCCGGATCCTAGATCCTAAATAATCCTAAATCCTAAATCCTAAATCCTAGATCCTAGATCCTAGATCCTGTCTCCTACCTCGATTGTGATGCGAACGTTGTGATGTTTCCCATCATCCATTAGCACCAGCTCGGTCGAGGCCTGTTGCTCGCCGTCGATTTCCACTTTCGTAGTACCCCGATTCAGACCATGAGGATTTTCGACAAGCAGGTGATAGAGCGTCGACCCGAGCCTGTAGGATATTTCGTATTCTCTCCAGCCTCGCGGAATGCACGGATCAATTTGCAACCGGTCACCCCGAAGCTTAAATCCCAAAACGGATTCGAGGCCTGCCCGGTACATCCAGCCTGCTGAGCCTGTGTACCAGGTCCAGCCGCCGCGTCCTGTGTGAGGCCACACCGCATAGACGTCTGCCGCCGCTACGTAAGGCTCAACCCTGTATCGATGCAGTCCCGCGCGCGTCGAAGCGTGATTGATGGGATTCAGCAGCGCGAACAATTCGCCCGCGCGGTCCCCCTCGCCCAGCATCGTGTATGCGATCAACGTCCAGAGTGCCCCGTGCGTATACTGGCCGCCGTTCTCGCGCACTCCGGGCACATACCCCTTTATATATCCAGGATCGACCGCGCTCCTGTCGAATGGCGGAGTGAAAAGGATCGCAAGTCCGTCGCCGCGGCGAAGCAAATACTCTTCGACGGCGGTCATGGCGCGAGTGGCGCGATGCAGATCGGCTGCGCCGGAAATCACTCCCCAGGATTGTGCAATCGAATCTATTCGACATTCTTCGTTCTGTGCAGAACCGAGAACGGTTCCATTGTCGAAGTAGGCTCGGCGATACCAGTCGCCATCCCATCCGTGCTCTTCGAGTGCGATCTTCAGTTTTGCTGTATGGTCTCGATAGTGATCGCCCCGTGGTGTGTCCTGGCGCTCGTCGCAAAAGTGGGCGAACTCGGTCAGGACGTAATGAAGAAACCACCCGAGCCAGATGCTCTCTCCTCGGCCTTCATTGCCGACGCGGTTCATGCCATCATTCCAATCTCCTGAACCCATCAGCGGCAATCCGTGAGCTCCGACTGCGAGGCTTCGATCGAGCGCACACACGCAATGTTCGTAAAGGCTGGCGGATTCTGCTGAGACCGACGGCTGGAGGTAGGATTCGTCTTCTCCTTCTGCAAGCAGAGGCGCCTCAAGAAACGGAGCCGGTTCCTCCAGCACGGCATGGTCCCCGGTAACTGCAATGTAGAAGTTTGTCACGAACGGCAGCCAAAGGAGGTCATCCGAACATCGAGTTCGGACCCCGCGCCCGGTTGGCGGATGCCACCAGTGCTGAACGTCGCCCTCTTTGAACTGGTGAGCGGCAGCGCGCAGAATCTGCTCGCGCGCCATTTCAGGCTTTGAATAGACAAGCGCGCACACATCCTGCAACTGATCGCGAAAACCGTAAGCCCCGCCGGACTGATAGAAGGCCGACCGTGCCCACACCCGGCAAGAGATCGCCTGGTAGAGAAGCCAGCGGTTCAACATTATGTCCATCGCCAGGTCCGGCGTTTTGACTTGCACCCTGGTCAGCAATTCATCCCAGTAGGTGACGACCTGCCCGATAGCTTCGGTTGCCACCGCCACCTGTTTGTACTTATTCGCTATTGAGCGCGCTTCTTCAGCGCTTTCACCCTCGCCTAGAAGGATAACGACGTCGCGCTCCTCTCCCGAAGCGAGCTCGATCACCGCTTGCATTGCCGCGCAGGGATCGAGGCCCGCGCCAACGCGTCCTGAGAGCTTGAGGCGGCTTAGAGCGGCCGGGGCGGCGCGCGAGCCGTTGCGGCCCAGAAACTCTTTGCGGTCGCAGGTGATCGTGCGCTCCACCTCGCTCATGTCTGCGAATGCCACTCGATGCGCAAACTCGTTGTTGTAGGGATTGCGCGCGAAAATTGCTCCAGTCTCCTTGTCGACTTCGGTGATAACATGGGGCGCTGTGCGGCTGCGCTCGACCCCAAGCACCAATTCGGCGTAGCTCGTAACTGAAATGCGCCTCTTCTTCTCCGATTGATTTCGTACACGCAGAATGGAGATCTTTACCGGCGCATCCAATGGAACGAATTCAAGAAGCTCCTGATAGATGCCGTGACTCGAATGCTCAAAGATGGTGTAGCCCTGCCCGTGCTTGACGACATACTGTTCCGACTCGCGGAGCGGCAGAGGAGTAGGCAACCACGACTCGCCTGTCTCTTCATCTCTCAGATAGATCGCTTCGCCCGCCGGATCGCTCACAGGATCGTTCGACCATGGAGTCAGCCGATTCTCGCGGCTGTTGGCCGACCACGTGTAACCGCCTCCGGTCTCCGACACCTGAAAACCGAAGTCCTTTGAATTCGAAATAACATTCAACCAGGGAGCAGGTGTCCACTGACCTTCCGCCAGAATAGTCAAGTACTCGCGCCCACCGTCGGTAAAGCCTCCGAGTCCGTTGAAAAAGGAGAGCTGAGGAGTGACGAGCGCTTGTTCCGGATGCTTGCGCGAAGGCGCCCGCGGAACGAACGGGCCCGGTAGATCATCCTCTACAGGCCGCCGCACCAGCTGTTCTTCGAGCAGGCCTCGATCGGTGACGATCACGACTCGCGCGACTGTGTGCAACAACACCCTGTCGGGTTCGGGCATCAGGTCGGTACGCCGAAGGAAGACGCCGCCCGGTTTGTCCATCAACGCCTGGGAGCCGCTCATACGCACCAGGCGCAGCAATTCATCTTGCAGAGATTGAATGTAGCTGTGTGGATGATCGTTAAGTATCACCAGGTCGAACACGAGCCCTTTCAATCGCAGGTACTCGTGGCCGCGCAGAAGCTGATGCACCATGTTCAGATCCTGCTCATCACTTATTCGCACGAGGGCGATCGGCAGGTCGCCGCTGATGCCGTAAGTCCAGAGGCCCGATTGAGCTCTGGTGTTGAGAGCGAGAACTCGCGGCCGGGGACGCAAGGACGGATCTGAATAAAGCAGGCGGCCGGCGAGGCGCTGGAAGAGATGAGCTTCCTCTGCATCTATCTGCAGGTGACGCATCTCGACCTGAGCCTTTGTCCAGGCCAGTCCTGCCTCACGTTCAAATGCGTATGGGTTGTGGTACTTGTCCGCAAGTCTGAGCGCTTCCTCACGCGAATGCGCGATCCCTGTTGCAAACGTGATACGCGCAGTCTCGCTCGCGCCGAGCCTCACCCGCTGTCTGAGTGAGAAGATTGGATCAAGAACGGCGCCTACAGTATTTGAGAGCGGTCGACCCTCGATGACCGCCACAGGGTTGGCAGTAGTATGGCCGCGTCCCAGAAACCGCGCGCGGTCTGTCTCATACTGGACGGCTCCAATCGTCTCACCCTCGGCAACGACGACGTGCAGGCCCCAGACCTCTTCCTCGACTGGTGAGCGCCTGCGGCGCGTGGCAAGGAGCCCTCCTTCGCTCGCGATGAATTCAGTTTCGACGAAGAGATTGCTGAAGGCCGGGTGCGCTCTATCGGCGTCTCCGGGCGCCAGCACTACCTCGAGATAACTAGTCAGCTCGATTTCGCGGGGCCGGCTCGTGTTATTGGTGACACTGATTCGACGCACTTCGGTGTTGTCTTCCGGAGAGACGATTATCTCGGTGTGCGTGGCAATTCCTGCATCGCTGCGCCGGAACTCGGCTTTGTCTTCGGCCAGCGATACTTCGTAAGATTGAGGCTTCCCGGGTACGGGCAGATAGCCCGCGGACCAAACCGCGCCGCTGCGGACATCGCGGAGATAGCAGAAGTTTCCCCAGTTATCGAGCGTAACATCTTCGCGCCAGCGACTGACTGCGATCCCGCCGCATAGCGAGTAACCGGAACCTGCAGTGGTTACTACAACGGAGTAGTTTCCATTCGAGAGCAATTGCGTTCGGGGTGTGGGCAGGTCAGCGGAATCGTATCGTCGAGGGTCGGGCGCTGCGAGGCTTCTGCGAAGCGCGTTGGTTCTGACTTCTTCGGCGCGCGGGCTCGCGAGGATCACGTGGCGCGGAATTCGTTCCTGCAACAGCAACTCGGTCGACTGAACGAGCGGCTCCGTGTGAAAGCGCCTTTGCATGATATTGTCGTGCAGCACGTTGTCGAGTGCGACGAGGATCATGCCTTGATGGTGAACCATGAATGCTTTTATGAGGGCGCTCTTCTGATCCTGCTGCAAGCGGTCTTTCGTGTAATCAATCGATTCGTAGAAACCGTAGACTGCCAGAGCGCCTTCGCGCACGAGCCGTCGCATGTTTTCCAGGGCGGCGCGGGGCTCGACCATCGCAGCCATTACGGTGGAGTAAGGAGACACAACCAGATCATCACTCAGCCCACGCTTGAGCCCGAGCCCGGGGATGCCGAATGGGCCGTACTGGTAATTGAGTTGCAGATCGCGCGCGTTGTATGCCGATTCCGAGATTCCCCAGGGGACACCCCGCTCTCTGCCGTACTCGATCTGGCGGGCAACTATGGCGTGATGGGTTTGATCCAGAAGCGTCTCAGGATAACCGCGCATGACCAGCAGCGGCATCAGGTATTCGAACATCGTCGCCGTCCAGGATACCAGGGCCCGGCTACCGTCAACCTGAGTGAGTTGTCGTCCGAGATGAAACCAGTGCTCTTGAGGCACGTCGCCCTTGGCAATGGCGATGAAGCTCGCCAGCCGGGATTCTGAAGCCAACAGGTCGTAGAACGCATTGTCACGCCGCCCGTCTGTGACGTTGTAGCCGATAATGAAGACCTTTCTTTCGGCATCGAAGAGAAACCGAAAGTCCATCGCGTCCATCATCGTATCGCTGCGGCGCGCGATGTCGGCATACCGCGAACCGAGATCCATTGCCGTCTCCGAGGCTTGTTCTATCTGGCTGACCAGAATGTCCAACCCCCTGAGTGCCCTCTCTCGATTGGCCGCGAGACTTTCTTCGACCTGCTTGCGAAGCCCGGCAAATCTCGCAAGCGCCCCTTCGCAGATGGCCGCAACCTGCGAGACGGACGGCACGGCGTCCAGTGAATTGAGAATGTCGATCCACTCCGCTGCTATTTCCTCTCCACAGCTCGTGACCGCGGGAGCGATGTGTGCTGTGAATTCCAATGACCACGGCGTCAGAGTGGCGATATCTCGTCGACGCTCGCGCAATTGATGCACAAGGGAATCGGTCCACGATCTCAGTTGCTCAAACTGTCCTCCTCCGTGTTCGTGCGAGAGAGCGTTTACGATGTCTTCAACCTCAACGGCTTGCCGGGTGGCCGCTTGAAGCCGGGTAAGCCATTCCGACAGCTTTTCCGGCAAAGCGGAGGCCAGGGTCAGCTCGCACGATTCGATCTCGCTTCGCAACTGCTTTTGCGTGACGGCGCCCGTGCTTTGCCGAACAGCGCCGATCTTGCGCACTTCCTCGCGCATGAGCGAGATCGTGTCGATCAGGCCTTCAATCAATCGAGCATCCAACAGCGGCTGTTCTACAACTTCGATGCACACCTGTTTCAAAGCGAGGAGGTGTCCGGCAAGATTTCCGCTGTCCACAGTCGACACGTACTGCGGCATCAGCGGCAACAGAGTTCTGGTGTCATACCAGTTGAGGAAGTGCCCGTGAAAGCGGTCGAGCCTTTCCATCGCCGCAAAGCTAAGCTCCAGTCGTTCGACAAGCTCCAGCGTGCCGATGTACCCGAAATCGCGCGCCGCTGCGGTGGACAACAACAACATTCCGATGTCGGTCGGCGAGGTGCGATGGGCAATGACCGGCCTGGGGTCCTCCTGGAAATTATCCGGCGCCAGCCAGTTGTCCTCCTCTCCGACAAAAGTCTCAAAGAACTTCCAGGTGCGCCGCGATACAAGGCGCACGATTCGCTCATCATCCGCCCCGAGCGATTCTCCACCGGTCGGCAACCGGCGACTCATCCAATGGGCGACAATCGGTGCGGCCGCCCATACAACCAGGAAGGGTGTGGCGAACTCGAAGGAGGGGGGCCTTGTAACCGAAACCAGGACTCCAATGCCAAGCAAGGCGGCCTCAGAGGGCCACATATAGCGCCAAAACGCACGGAGGTCATGGGTGCTCACGCTCTCGGTGTGCGCCGCCGTCACCCATTCCAGCAGTTTCTTCTTTGAAAGGAGCTTGCGATAGAAGGTAAGCGTAATCGCATGAACCTGCAGGCAGGCCTGGTGCACGAGGAATGTCAACGAGAGGCCGACCTGCGCCGTGTTAGTTCGAAAGTCCCCCCAGACCCTCCAGAAGTGGCTCGTCCACGGAATGCCTCGAGGGTGAAGCAGCAACGCGTTGGTGGTGTGCGCGTAACACGGAAAGGCCAGGATGATCAGCAGCGCGACGGTCCAAAAGAGGCGGGATCCGGGCAAAACAGTCCACGTCGCAGTCAGCCAGAGCAGCATTGTGGGCGCCACCAAACTTCGCCGCAGGTTGTCCAGTATCTTCCACCGGGAGATGAGCGGGAGGGTATTGCGAGTCGGACGATTGTGCGCGTCTCGGACTCGCGGAAAGAGCCAGCGCGCGATCTGCCAGTCGCCCCTGGTCCATCGGTGCTGCCGCCTCGCATATGAATCGTAGTGCGAAGGATAGTCATCAAGAAGTTCAAGATCGGTGACCAGCGCAGCGCGAGCGTAAAGGCTCTCAAACAGATCGTGACTCAACAGCAGATTCTCGGGCACTCGATCGGCCAGCGCGGCCTCGAATGCGTCGACGTCGTAGAGGCCCTTGCCCGTGTAGATCCCTTCTCCGAACAGGTCCTGGTAAACGTCAGAGATAGCCGTCGTGTAAGGGTCGATTCCGGTGTGGCCGGAGAATATGCGGGCAAACCGGGAACGGTTTGAGCTTGTCAGCGTCATGCTTACCCGAGGCTGAAAGATCCCATACCCTTCCGTTACACGATTGGAAAGGGGGTCGAGACGGGCGTGATTGAGCGGGTGTATCGCCGCGCCGATAAGGCGGCGCGCCGCATCGCGAGGCAGTTGAGTGTCGGAATCAAGAGTTATGACATATCGAACCTTTGACAGAAACGCCGGATCCGCCGTAGCGACGATATAGCTTGTATCGCGGGCGCCACGAAGCAGGCGGTTGAATTCATGAAGCTTGCCCCTCTTTCGCTCCCAGCCGATCCACTTGCCTTCCACGGGATTCCACCCGCGGCGACGGTGGAACAAGTAGAAGCGTTCCGTCTTGCTGTCGCTGTATCGGGCATTCAACTCCTCAATGCCCTTCATCGCCGCGTCGAGTAAGCGGTCGTCATCTGGCATGTCTTCGCTGGGAGCATCGGCAAAGTCTCCGAGGATGGCGCAAAAAATGTTCTCGTCCCGATTGGCAAGATAGTGCACCTCTATGTTCTCCAAAAGAGTGCGCACAGTCTCTTCGCTGGAGAGGATCGTTGGGACTACAACGAAAGTACGCGCCGATTCGGGCACCCCGGAAGCCGTCTCCATCTTCGGCAGCGCAGTTGGCTTCACTAATATCGTGACGTCCAGATTCAAAGCGCTTATTGCGAGATCGCTGGCGGGCACGGCCAGAAACAAAGCGATCAGGATCGAGTGGAGAGGTGACGTGCCCTGCACAATTGCATACAGGAGAAGCGGGGCCAGAATGACTCCCGTCAGGAGTGCGATCGAGCCGAGGTATACGCCGGTCGGATGTCTCAACACGTAGCGGAGCAACCACTCTGACAGTGGCGCGCGGTATCGAACCTGTTTCTCCAGCTCCTCCCGCCCGTGATCAATTAGGTAGTAGCCGACATGTGCCCTGCGATTATCCTCCGGAGCGGGCAGGCGCGAAGCCTGGGCCAGCCTTATCGCCTGATGAGCTATCTCCTGCTCGGAGGAATGAGTCCGCTTGGCGAGCTTTTCAATGACGTGGCGATAACGATCGCGAGTCGCGAAGTCCATGGACCGATAGGCGTCGACCGGGTCTTCCGCGAGAATAGGATCTATCAGGCTGACGCTCTCGAAGAAATCCTTCCAGTCGAGCGTCGAAAGGAGGCGCATGCTTGTAATAATGTTGCCGACGGTGACTTGCGCGGCGGCTTGCCGCTGATGTTCCTGTTGAACAACATTCTCGGTTGTTACACCCTCGCGAGCGAGTTGCTTCTCAAGCCAGTCAAGGGCGGGCCACACTTCGGGGTCCTGATCCCGCAGTCGTTGCGTAAGCTGAACGATGAAGGATCGGTCGAGCCCCTTCTTTTTTGCAACCGCCGCTTCCAGGGTTCCGATCAACTCGTTCGCCTCTCGGCTTACGATCTCCAGCAGTCTGTCCGCGAGTTTATCAGCCTCTTGTCTGGCATCCCGGGCCGTGACTATGCGCGTTGCCAGGCGTCGCAGGTTCTCTACCAGAGCAACTCTCAACGTGATTGCAATCGCCCAAAGCTCGCCGATCGTGAGAGGTGCTACTCGCTGGTAGGAGCGAATGAAACGCGTGAGGGTTTCAGCGTCGAGACGGCTGTCGGTGTGAGCAATCACGACCAGCGCAATCGCGTAGACCCGCGGGTAACCTTCGAGCTTGCCGTTCTCCAGCTTCGGCAGTTCGTTGTAGTAACCCCTGGGCAAGTCCTGGCGAATCTCGCGGAGCTGGTCTTCGACTATATGAAAATTGTCGACCAGCCATTCGGCTGCGGGCGAGACGGTAAATTCATCGCGGATTGCCTCGGCCAGGGCGCGATAGACGGTAACAAGCTTGCGGCCATTCTCTTCGAGTCGTGGGAAAAGTAACTGGGCGTGTTTCTTCCTGGAAGATACTTTATGGTCGGCGGCCAGCTCGGCTGCATACTGTTCGAGCCGTTCGACACTGAACAATTCCTCTCTGACGGGCTCTTCATCTAAGGTACTGCCCCTTCCGACTATT
>DASYSA010000352.1:0-4319 GCA_036003885.1 Blastocatellia bacterium
CTCAGGGTTGAGACTCCTCTTCGCCTGTCCAAGCCGCGTCATTACGACATAGAGATGATGCGCCTCATGAAGTAGGAAGAACTCAACCCAGAGAGCAAGGCTCATCTCGCCAAAGAGGGGATGGATGCCCACTCGGCTCGCTTCCGCCTGAGACATCCCCTTTACAAGACTTATGATTTCTCCTCTAAGGGTTGTAAGGCGAATGAGTACTTCTCCTGTGGATAGCGAAGACCACTCAGGCCAGGCTGAGTCTTCCTCTGCGCGGTACTGACCTAACCGCGGCGCGTTCTCGGTTAGGATGCGATGAAGCCGTTCCAGGAAGAGGTCATGATGGCGGGCCAAATGGGCGAGGTTCTAATGGGCTGACCACTGACCCGGAACCGGATGAGCCATGATGACGTCAGAGGTCGCCCCGCTCAACAGGAGAGGTATGGTTTCCAGCTGCGTTTCCAGTCGCAGAAGTGCAGATTGGGTTAGCATAGGCCTTCTCCCTTTGTCAGCAGCCTAACGGCTTATGATAATGGAGCTCGCATTGATTAGCTCGTGCCCTGCAGGAGCCCCTCCCCTCCGATGCGATAGCAATCAATCTTTGATAATGCTTCCCACTCGAGCCTGGCGGAATTCTGGATGGTAGTCACCTCAGGCCCGGACGCGCAGTTGAATGCGACGTACAGCCAGTACTCATCGCCCAGACTCTGAGCTGCCTTGTACTCGTTAGCCGTGAGTGCGATTTCACCGACTCCGTTGGGAATAGCGCTCTTGATTTCGGTTGGAATCGCAGCACCAACCTGAGAAATTCGGAGAGAGCGGTAACGGCCGCTGTGATCCCGAATGGTGAGACGAAGCAATGTACCTTTCGCAGTGCCATGCGGAAACTCTGGGAGGAAGACCTCTCCCAGCACCAAATCATGCCAGATCGTGTACCCGGCGCCCGCAAGACAACCGGTTTTGCCTTGGCCGTTGTCTGACCAGTCCATCCCGGATGATATAGATAGCTCTTTGGTGGCCACTGGAGGATTCGAACTCTGCAGCTAGAGGGCGACGCGATTCAGGAGATCCTGAAAACGCGGGTCCGAGTGCAACGGATCGAAATACGGGTCTGATTTTAACAGCTCCAGTAGCCAAGAGCGGTCTTGATATGCTTTTTCAAGCCAGATAAACGCGCGATCTTTATCGCCCACCCCGGTATAGAAGATAGCCAAATCGCGAGCCTCCGCTTTGTGTTCCTTCAATAATTCATTGAGCTTTGCAATTATCTTTTGCGCTTCAGCCGCGCTGCCCGACCGGGCATAGGCAGTTCCAAGCAGCGCCACGATGTTTGTAGAAGCTTCGGAGAGATCACTCGCCCGTTGCAATTCAGAGATGGCCTGTTCATAAGTCTTTTTCTGTAGATAGGTCAGTCCGAGATGAAGATGCGCGTTTGCGAAGTTCGGGTCTAATTCGAGCGCTTTCTGAAATTGATCGATGGCGCGGTCATATGACCGGGCGTGATAGTACGCCTGTCCCAAACTCGTATTTATAATCAGCGATAGCGGATCGAGCTCAAGCGCCCGCTGCAATTCACGAATCCCTTCGTCTGCTCGTCCGGCGCGATCCAAGTATTCGCCATACCATTGATGCGCAGTCGCGTAGTTCGGGTTCATCTGTATTGCTTGCTCGAACTGACTTTCAGCTTCTCGCCAATTCCACTCGAAATCCGCACTGATGCCTGCAAGAGTGGCATGCGCATCGGGAAGCCGCGCGTCAATATTTAGCGCCTGCTGAGCCGCCGACTTGGCCTTCGTTAACATTTCGCGGGGTTGCTCCCGGCTGAAATTCGGCAACACCAGATAATCGTCAGCCAGACCCACGTAGGCCAGCGCGTAACCCGCGTCCTTTTCAATTGCCTCGTTGAAGTATTGAATGCTCTTGTTGATCGCGGCCTCAGTCCGCTTGTTCCAGAGGTAACGTCCCTTCAAGTAGAGATTGTAGGCCTCAGTGTTCTCGGTGTAGTGCTTTGTGAGCAGTTCGGTTTCGCCACCGGTAAGCTTGATCGCTAGCGACGCCGCGACTTGACGAGAAATCGTGTCTTCGATGCCGAGTATGTCGGTAAATCTCTCATCCAACTGCGTCGAGTATAGCTGTCGCCCATCGGCGGTGCCTAGCAAGCGCACGGTCACGCGAATCTGTTCGCCTGCACGCTGTATGCTTCCATCAAGCACCGCATCGACTCGCTGCTCGCGGCCGGCGGCGAGCGCGTCCTGCTCGAGGCTGGAATACTTCCGAACTGCGCTCAACGGTCGGACGCCCAACTCTTTGATACCGCTCAACCGGGTTATCAGGGTATCCGCGACTCCCATCTCGAGCGACTCGTCACGGTTCTCGGCGACGAGGGGCTTAAACGGCAGCACCGCAATTGATCTGATGTCGGTGATCGGCCGGATCGGTTTGTTGAAGCGGAAATACGCCGCAACCGCGATCGCAATCACGGCAACGCAAGCGATCAACAACGCCAAGCCGATTCTCTTACGCGAGAGCGCGAGCGGCAGCGCTGTGTATTCTGGCAGCCCGCCGGTCTCCTCGACGAGCACGCTGGACCTTATCTGTTCGCGCACGATAAGCGTAGGTTCCTGTCGAACCAACTCGTGGACGGGCGCGGCGAACCGATAACCGCGGCGCGGGATCGTTTCGATGTAACGATTCCCTTCCGTCCCTTCCTCGAGCGCCTTTCGAAGGATCGACACCGTTACCTTGACGTTGTTCTCTTCGACGAAGCTGTCGGCCCACACACGTTCCATCAATTTCTCTTTATCGACGAGCTGGCCGCGGTGTTGAACCAACAGCAACAAAACTTCGAATGCTTTTGGGGTGAGCGGCACGGGCTGGCCATCCCGCAGCAAGCGGCCCTCGGCAGGGTCCAGGCGGAACGGGCCGAACTCGTACAACTTCTTTGATGCCTGGTCCGCGGTGGGTTTTACCGAATTTTGACTCATCTTTAACCCATCCTAAAGGACTCTTTTACCACCTGTGAGGTAACGTCGGCTCGGTCGAACCCGAGGGCGTCGAATTCGGATCAAGCTGGACCGCCCGCAAGAATCCGAATAGAAGTGGCGGTTTCCCGGATACGGAAACCTCGCAATTCTAGCCCGACCGCTCAGGCGAAGCAATGAGCGCCAAGCGCTACCTGGCGGAGCGACAAAGAGAATGAAAAAAAGCGTAAAGGTTACCTTCGAAACCGAGCGGCTGCTGGTGATAAGCGGACGCAGGCAATCGGACCTGTGCTGCCACGTCTGCGGTGATGAGGCGTTGATGATCACTGTTGATGAAGCCGCTGCCATGGCGCGCATCAACTCGCTTGCCGTTTATCGCTTGCTCGAAGCCGGGACGCTGCATTGCGCAGAGACGAGCGCAGGCTGCCTGATCGTGTGCGTCGCCTCGCTCGGAAGTTTGATTTCAAACCAGAAAGGATGAAAGAAATGAAGACGCCAAATACAAAAACGAAGCGAGTCAGTTTGATTGCGCTCGCCGTCGTGATCGCCTGTGTCTGTATCGTGACCCGCCGGGCCGCCGGAGCCGAAGACAAACCAGATTTTCTGGCCTTTGGCGTTGCAGGCATCACACCAGGACAGACAGTCCGACTCCACGCGGTGTCGGTTGGGGTGCCCGACATTCAGCATGTCGAGCTGATGTTCTTCGACAGCCAGGGCAATCTGCTGGGTCATTCGTTTGAGCGATTGCTTCCGGGACGAGCCGCCTCCCTGGATTTCACCCCAATCGATGTGAGGTTCAACCGAATGGAGATCTATTCGGTGATGCGATTCGTCAATGGCAGCCCCAGGCGCGGCTACGTTATCCCGACGGCCGAGGTGATTGACGATTCCACCGGGAAAACAATTTTCATGTTTACCGACCCGACGGGATGACCGCATATGGTGGTTTGTCACGCGCACCGGATGGCGCTCTATTCACTCAGAGACGGCGCGGGCGAACTACTCGCCTGCGCCGTCTCGCTGGGGAATTGGGGAATAGATGCTACCTATGGATCCAGAAGCGTACTTCAGGAGGTTGTGTTATGAAGATCCAATCTAAGAAACTCATCAAGAGCTACTTACGATCGGTGATCGGCGTTACGGCAATCGCTTTCGTTACCTTGATCGGCCCCGCAACGCTCCGATCAGGAAAGTCAATGGCACAAAGCAACTGCGCGACGATTGAGAACCAGTTGAAGGGGCTAGAAGCAGCACGAGCCCGCCTGCAAAAGAGCCTTCAGAAGGCCGCGGGCGAGGAGAAGCAGTCGCTCCTGCAACAGATTAGAGAAATCGAATCAGAGATCCGCCCAA
>DASYSA010000353.1:0-8652 GCA_036003885.1 Blastocatellia bacterium
AGGCTGCGCAGAGACACTGTCAGTAACAACTGGATCGGCGAAGACCCGTCTTATGCGACAGTCGATATTCGAGTTCCGCTAGCTTCGACCCGGAGATCTTTGAAGATCTCTTTACATTCAGTGAGTGAAAGGAAGGAGGACACCAAATGACCAATAGGATATGGAAGACTCAATTGGGCGCGGCATTGGCGCTGGTGGCTCTGCTCACGGCATCGGCACTCGCGCAAACCAGCGCGAGCCTGAGCGGTACCGTACAGGACACTCAAGGCAATGTTATTGCCGGCGCGAAGGTCACCGTAACCGACCCGACCAAGAATCAGAAGTTTGAGGGCACTACCAGTGATTCAGGCACCTTCAGCTTTCCGACGCTGCAGCCAGGCACCTACACCCTGACTGTCGAGATGACGGGCTTCAAACAGTCGGTGAAGACCGGCATCATCATTAACGCTGTCGACAGGCAGTCGGCGGGAACTATCACCCTCGAAGTCGGCGAGGTATCGGCCACCGTGGAAGTCGCGGCCGACGCCGCTGAGTTGCAGATAAAGAAAGAGAGCGGCGAGCAGTCTCAGCTCATCACCGGCCGGCAGCTGCGTGAGATCGCGGTAAACGGACGAAACTACCTCGATCTAATGAAGCTGATTCCGGGCACCGTCAGCACGGTCAACGGTCAGGTGGCCGGGCCGGGCGGGTTCAGCGGCTTTAATATCAACGGCACTCGCAACAATCAGCACAACCTGACAATCGACGGCACGACAAACGTCGATACCGGATCGAACGGCACCCAGCACGTCGCGCTGAACATCGACACGATTGCTGAATTCAAGGTGCTGACCTCTAACTACCAGGCAGAATACGGACGTTCGGGAGGCGGCGATATTAAGATCGTCACTCGCGGTGGGGGCAGAGAGTTTCACGGTACGGGCTATTTGTTCCACCGCCATGAGGGTCAGAACGCCAATACCTTCTTCAACAACGCCGAGGGGGTTAACTCGAAGGGCATTCAGAATGCCCAGCGCAGCCTCTATCGCTACAACTACTTCGGCTATAACGTCGGCGGGCCTATCAGACTTCCGGGCAAATTCCTTGACAGCAAGGTGAAGGACAAGGCCTTCTTCTTCTGGGCACAGGAGTGGCAGCGGCAGTTGGTGCCGACCACCCTGCGGCAGGTTCGAGTGCCAACCGCAGCCGAACTTGCCGGTGATTTTAGCCAGACCTTAGACGGCAACAAAAACCCGTACTTTATCAGGGACCCCCTCCTTCCCGGAGATTGCAGCCAGACGGATCCCACCAAGCGGAACGCGTGTTTCCCAGGCAACCGTATCCCGGCTAATCGCATTAACGCGAGCGGACAAGCGATCTTGAAGCTGTTCAGTCAGCATGCAAACTTTGTTGACGGCCTTCCGTTGTTCAATCATCAATCGCAGCTCAGTTCCGGCTATCCGCGGCGAGAAGAGACCGCGCGAATAGACTACACCCTGAGCGACAGCACCCACATCTTCGGTCGCTACACTAAAGACACCGATCAGCAGATTCTGCCATATGGCGTTGGTTGGACTTCAGGGCAGAACTTCCCGTTGACGCCAACCATATTCAAACAGGGTCCAGCCTGGAACGCATCGTTGAACGTCGTCACCACCCTGTCGCCGACGTTGACCAACGAGTTCATCTTCGGACCAAGCCAGAACAACCTGACGCTGGACGCCCAGAATCCAAATGCGGCAACCTTTTCAGGTATCGGCCTCACGTTCCAGCCGCCGTTCCCCTATCCGCCGGGGCAGTTCATCAACATAAACTTCAACGCAGGAAGCTCGGTTCCAAACCAGAATTTTGTAGCGATCAACGCCTACAGCCAGTTCCCCTACAAGAACTCGAATACAACATTCGACTTCTATGACAACATCAGCAAGGTATGGGGCACACACACGTCCAAGGCGGGTTTCTATGCCCAGCGCAGCCGCAAGGACCAGGCAGCGGGCGACTCGATGACGATCGACTTTGGCAACGACTCCAACAACCCGGGTAATACAGGCCATCCGTTCGCGAACGCTCTGCTTGGAAACTTCGACAGGCTCAGGCAGCCAACGCGAGCGATCTACCAGGGCCAGTATCGCTCGACTAACGTCGAGTGGTTCGTTCAGGACAACTGGAAAGCCACTCCGCGTTTGACGCTTGATTACGGCATGCGCTTCGTATGGATGCAGCCGCAGTACGACGCGAGACTCCAGGATGCGTACTTCAATCCTGATTTCTTTGATCCCGCCAAGACTGTGCGTCTGTACAACAGGAATGTCAACGGCAAGGCATTCGACCCGGCAAGGCCAACGGTCGAGTTGCCGGCTTTCTTGATCGGCCGCATAGTCCCGGGATCGGGAGACCCCTTCAACGGAATGGCAAGGACCGCTGACGGCTATTTCAAGGGCGGCCTCAAGAATCCGGGCATCAAGTTTGGGCCAGCCTTCGGGTTTGCCTACGACGTCTTCGGCAACCACAAGACCGTAGTGCGCGGGGGCTACCGAGTAGGCTTCGACCGTGTTGCGGGAAACACTCTCATATTCCCAGCAACCGGAAATCCACCAACCAACGTCGTCCCGATCTTTAACTTCGGCAGTTTCGATACAGTCGGGGCGAGTTCAGGGCAGCTCGCCCTGGCACCGGTCACGGTTCACGGCGCCAACCCTAACGCTACGGTTCCCAGCGTCCAGAGCCTAAGCTTCCAGATTCAGCATGAACTCGGCTTCGGAACAGTAGTGAGCGTTGGATACGTAGCGACTCTTGGAAGCCACCTGGCACAGAATCGAAACCTCAACTACATCCCGTACGGGGCAACTTTCTTGAAGCAGAATCAGGATCCTTCGAGATATCCTGGCGGGGTGGTGCCTAATGAAGACACCTCCATCGCTCAGGTCTACAAAGACAAGGGCCTGAAGTTCGATGGTTCCAAGGCGCTTCCTGCGGACTTCATTCGCAAATACCCGGGCTACGGTACGATTCAGTACTGGGAGTTCGCCGGATCATCCAACTACCACTCACTGCAAGCGACCGCGGAACGCCGTTTCACCAAGGGGCTGACCCTTGGAATGGCCTACACCTGGTCCAAGGCAATGGGTACGGCGGCAAACGACGGCGACTTCACCAATCCCATCTGTGCCCGCTGCTACGACTATAGAGTGCTTGGATTCGACCGAAAGCACGTCCTGGCGGTCAACTATGTTTGGGAGCTTCCGAAGTTTGGGCGATGGATGGGAGACCACTGGCTGACTAACGGGATTTTCAACGGTTGGGAGCTTTCGGGCATCAGCCAGTTCATGAGCGGGGTGCCGACCGAAGTCGGCATCAGCATACCCAGCGTCAACCTCAATCAGCGTATCACCGGGTCCTGGACCGAGGGCCCTCGGGCGCTGGTAACGGGCCAGTCACAGAATTCAGTGGTGCAGACCCGCGATTCGTGGTTTGACTACACTCAGTTCAAGCTGCCCGATGTTGGCGACATCGGGCCCTGGCCGCGGTCATATCTGCGAAGGCCGGGCATCAACGTAAGCGACCTGTCCGTGTTCAAGAACTTCTCGCTGGGGGCGGACACCAGTCGCCGCCTGCAACTTCGTGTTGAGATGTTCAACGTGATGAATCACCCGCAATTCGACAACATGAGCACCGGTCTTACGTGGGAGATTGCCTCGAACTTCTCGAACTTCAAGGACCGACAACAGGCGTCGATCTCGTCGATCCGAAACGTGCGCGGCGGCACAAACTCTCCTGCCTCGGGCAGGCTCGGCCGGGCCGTTGGCGAATTCAACGGGCAGCCGGGATTCGTTTCTCCCAATCGCGTGATCCAAGTCGCGGCTAAGCTTTACTTCTAGGTTCTCTCGGAAAGAGCGCTTAGAATCTACGGGGTCCGCAAGACTGCTTGCGGACCCCTTCTTATGTCGAACCTGTCAGGCGGAAGTCCGAAGTTAGACTGACAGACTGAACGCTTTTTGCTACGATGGTCACCGTGTCAATTCACGAGAGCCACGCGAGCCTCAGATGGAGCGCAGGGATTGCCCGCAAGGCGGATGAATACTGTCGCGCTCGGCGAGCCTTGCTGTTCCTCTTCCTGCTGTTGTTTGGAACCCCTTCCTTACATGCTCGACCTTTGCAAGCCACCATTGTCCTGGGAACAGTAACCTTGCCGGACGGTAATCCTGCAGTGCACGTCAGGGTCAAGATCTCCGGACAGACTGGGCTCAACTTTGACACTGTAACCGATAGCAGCGGCCGCTATCAGTTTCAGGTCCCGGCCGGCCGATATCGTCTCGCCGCCAGCAACCCGCAGGATGCAAGCCAGTTCACGGATCCAATCGAAGCCGACACCAGTAGAACCGCCGGCAACCGTGTCCTCGTCAACCTCTATCTGCGAGAGCCCTCGACCAAAACAAACAATCCCAGGCCTGGCGTTATCTCGCTTGCCGAGGCTTCGCAGCAAATACCCAAAGAAGCGAAGAAGGCGTTTGACGAAGGTGTGAGGCGAAAGAATGATAAACAGATAGAAAAGGCAGTAGAGAGTTTGACACGCGCGATCGACTCCTATCCTGGTTACTTTCAAGCGCTAGCTGAGAGAGGCCAGCTATATATCATGAGGAACCAGATCGCAGAGGCCAGCGAAGACTTCTCGCGGGCATTCAAGTTGAATGACGAGTGGGGGCCGGCTCTTCGAGGTCTCGGATACTGCTACCTCGAACAGCAGAAGTTTGGCGAAGCTATTAGGTACCTGGAGCGGGCTATAGAGGTTGATCCTTCAATAGCGAACGCACATCTGTTCCTGGGTATAGCCACCCTGGCTATCGATCGCCGCGACGAGGCAAAAAAGGCATTACTGGAAGCACTGAAGCTCGACGCAAAAGCCGCGGTTACGGCTCACATCTATCTGGCCGATCTTCATGCGCGCGAGGAGCGGTACAAGGACGCGGCAAACGAATTGCGAATCTATCTGGATGCCAGGCCGGACGCGCCGAATGCGGCACGCTTAAAAGCAAAGGAAGCTGAGATGCGGGCGAAGGCGAAAAAGCAGTAGATACCATATGACCAGCATTTCGAGGTCCTACGTCCTCATCCTGCTTGCCCTTTCGTGGATCGGAGCGCAGCAACCGGGCAACCCCACCGCGCGCTTTAATCGAGCCGTCGAGCTTCAACGACAGGGCGCGCTCCAGGAAGCAGTCGCAGAATATCAAGCTCTTCTCAATGCTAATCCCAACTACGTCGAAGCTCTCGCCAATCTCGGCGGCGTGCTGTCGAGACTTGGCCGCTACGAAGAATCAGTCGACGCCTACGATCGAGCCCTGAAGCTCGCTCCGCAACTGACACCGCTCCTCCTCAATCTGGGGATCGCCCATCACCGCGCCGGGCAATTCTTAAAGGCGGTCGATACTTTCCAGAGGGTACTCGAAAAAGACCCGGCGGCTCTCCAGGCCCTGCAACTGCTCGGGATATCGCTGGTCGAGTTGGGACGCGATGCCGAAGCATTGCCGCACCTTGAAAGGGCGGCGCAGATCTCGCCGAGCGATCCGGCCGTTCTATATAGCCTGGGGTTGGCCTCTCTTCGACTGGGCAGGCCGGATCCTGATCGCATAATCAGCAAGTTGGTTGAGTCTTCGAGCGGGTTGCCGGCTTCGCACTTGCTGAAAGGACAGGTCCTGCTGTCTCAGTTTGAATATGAACGCGCGGTGGCTGAATTGGAAATCGCGGCAAGCCTGAGTGCCGACCTGCCGCGCGTGCAGTATTCGATGGGCCTCGCGCTGTTGAAGCTGGGGCGCAACAAGCAAGCGATCACTTCATTTGAAAAGGAGCTTGCCCGGACGCCGCGCGATTTTTCGACGCTCTACTATCTGGCTTATCTTAACGAGGCCGATGGCAATCTGGACGCCGCGATGGAGCGACTCAGTCTTGCGCTTAGGCTGGACCCGCAGTCGCACGAAGGAAACGCGCTCCTCGGCAAGATACTGTTGAAGCAGAACAAACCTGCGGCAGCGGTCGCTCCACTCGAATACGCTGTGAAGGGCGATCCGGATGATCCGGATAAGCACTACGCGCTTGCGCGTGTCTATCAACAACTTGGGCGCAGCGAAGATGCGGCGCGCGAGTTCAGTGAAGTGCAGCGACTCAAGGCAGCGCAGCTGAAGAACGACCGCGCCCGCACACCGAAGCCTTAGGAAGAAGGGGGAAGTGCTGAGTGCTGAGTGCTGAGTCCTGCTTTCTGACTACTCGGTACTCAGCACTCAGCACTTCTCTCTCACTTGCCGACACCCTTCCCTTCAGTCACAGTCAACGATTTGTCGACGCTTAGACCCGTCAGTTTTTCCGATGCGCCCCCCGGCCAGCGAATGGTCACCTCATCAACCTTGGTCGCCGCACCCAAGCCAAAATGGAGCCGCCAGTCCGAATGGGAGAGGTAGCTGTCGCCGCTGTGTACCTCATCGACTTGCGTCATGCCTCCTGCCTTGAGCCACACTTTTGCTCCGACCGCATTTCGATTGGACTTCGTTCCGACAAGCTTCAGGCTTATCCAGTGCCCGGCCGTCGACCCTCCGTCGTTCCGCAACAGCATTGGCGGGCCATCCAGGTCGTTGACGATTACGTCCTCGTCCCCATCTTCGTCATAGTCGCCAAATGCTGCTCCTCGCGAAGCCCGCGGCTCCATCAATGCCGTCCCCAGGCTCGCCGCTACTTCCGCGAAAGTTCCATCTCGCAAATTACGGTAGAAGAGCTTGCGCTGGCGATACAGTCCACCGGGATAAGCGCCTTCGATCTGCGGATAGACGTGCCCGTTCACCACCATCAGGTCGAGCCAGCCGTCGTTGTCGTAGTCGAAGAATTTCGCGCCCCATCCCACATAAGGCATGCTCACATCCGCGGTCTTCGTCGCCCGCGACACATCCGTAAAAGTGCCGTCAGCGTTCCGGTGATAGATCGTGTTGTATTGATCCGCAAAGTTGGTGATGACTACATCCAACCGGCCATCACGGTCGTAGTCCCCGATCGAGATCCCCATGCTCCCCTGTTCGCTTCCGTTCTCGTCGACAGCGAGCCCCATCATCAAACCCATCTCAGTGAACGTGCCGTCATGGTTATTGCGATAAACGTAGTTCGGCGTGGCGTCATTAGCCACCAGGATGTCCGGCCACCCATCGTCATCGAAATCGGTCCACATCACCCCAAGGCCGTAGTAGCCGGACGGATCCTCGACCTTCGCTGCCTTCGATACATCAGTGAACGTACCGTCGCCGTTATTGCGGTAGAGAACGTCGCCCGAACCCGGCAAGCCCCTCGGCCCGCATTGAACCGGGATGCCGCGATACTGGCACAACTGACCCTTCCCGAACTGCGGCAGATCCTCAAGCTTGAAGTCGACATAGTTGGAGACAAACAGATCCAGGTTGCCGTCCCGATTGTAGTCGCCCCAGGCCGCGCCGGTTGAAAATCGTGGGTCGCCGACTCCGGCTTTGGACGTGACGTCCTCAAAGGTTCCATTGCGCCGGTTATGGTAGAGGCGGTTGGGTCCAAAGCATGTGACGTACAGATCGTCGAAGCCGTCGTTATCATAATCGCCGACTGCCACACCCATGGCCCACCCCGGATCGGCAACGCCGGCTTTAGCAGCTACCTCCTCGAAGGTCCCATCGCCTCGATTGCGATAGAGCGCGGCGGGCGGCCGCGGACGTTTAGCAAGCGCCGCTTCGACTGTGTAGGAGTTCATCAGGTAGATGTCCAGGAGGCCATCGCCGTCGAAATCGAATAAAGCGACTCCGCCGTTCATGCTTTCGACTATGTACTTCTTTTCAGGCGAAGAGAAACTGGAGAACTTGATGCCGGCGGCTTTGGTCACGTCAGTGAACGTGACGGGTGGAGCGCTGCTTGCGAAGGGTGACACGGTTAGCAACAGGGCACTGAGGACAGACCCGGCCACGAATATCACGAATGGGCACGAATCATTCGTGATTATTCGTGATATTCGTGTCATTCGCGGCTTGCTCCTACTTGACTTCGACCTCAATCACTCGCACCGGCGTCTCTCCCATATTCACGGCCTCGTGAGTGACTTTGGGCGGGCGATAGCCCGCGCCGCCTCTCTCCAACACGAGCGTCTCGGTCTTCCCATCCGGATAGTTGAACTTGAGCGTACCGCCGTCGATTACCACGCCGACGTGGGCAAACTCGTGCGTGTGCATGCCGGGCTTCTCGCCGGGCATGAAGATCGCATCCTTCACTCGCACTTTGTCATTCTCCAGGACGATCTTGCTGCTGTTCTTCGCGATCGAAGCGCTTGTTGTCCACGCCAGTGCTCCGATGGTTCCAGCAACGCCTGTCAGTATCCCGATGCAGAAAACGACCACCGATTTCTTCGTCATCACAGTTCTCCCCGGTTAAGAATCCACTGTATTCGACTCAGAGTCAGATCTGCGAATACGCAGTCGGACGCAGGAGTATGTTAGTAATGTTTGAAACCAGCTCGCTGTCGGCATATTCCGGCAACCCACTCAGCTTCTTCCACTCAGGGTCAGCACCGAACGCAGCCCAGTTCTTCTCACGTGCAGCCAGGTTTTCAAAAGTGACCATATAAGTGAGATTCGGAAGCTTCGTGCCTATCAGCGTCTCGCCGAAAAAGACCGGCACTAAACC
>DASYSA010000354.1:0-3454 GCA_036003885.1 Blastocatellia bacterium
GTTGGAGGCGAAGTAAATCGATCGCCCATCGCTAGACCAGCTCGGCGCATACTCCTCGGAATCATCTGTGACTATAGGACGCGGCAAACCACTTTCTGCGCTGATTACATAGATATCGCCCTTGCCCTCCTGATGAACATCGAAGGCGATCTGGTGTCCATTGGGAGACCACCGCGGCGTGTCGACCACTCTGTTAAGAAAAGTCACCTGGACGGCATGCGACCCGTCGCTATCACACATCCATATCTCCTGGCTTCCAGAGCGGTCCGATTGGAAGACGATTCTCTTGCCATCGGGAGAGTATTGAGGAGCGAAATCTAGTCGCGTGGAGGGGGTGAGCTTTATGGGCAGATTGCCTGAGCCGGTCGAGTCAGATACGTCAATTCGATAGATGTTGAAATCTCCAGACCATTGCACGTATGCCAGGCGGTTCCCCTGGCGAGAAATAGATGCGAAAGGAACATAATGTCCACCCACCGCTAAGCGTTCTGGTGTACCGCCGGCGGCAGAGATTCTCCACAAGCCGTAGTCGCCGCCTGCGCGGGTTGATGAGAAGATGACTTCGCGTCCGTCCGCAGTCCATCCCGGGCAAAGAAGAGGTACGTTATCGAAGGTAAGACGCCTCGGTTCGCCACCAGTGACGGAGACCACGTAAATATCCTGTGACACCGCTGTATCGCATCTTATGAAAGCCACACTTCGACTGTCTGGTGAGAAGGCTGGATAGAAGTCACCAAAATTCGGCGCACCGGGCGATGTCAGCATGCGCTTTTTGCCGGTTTCTGGCGAGAATAAGAAAATGTTGAAAGGCTCCTGATTTGACCTCTTTTCTACGCACGCGATGTATTTGCCATCTGCGGACCAGTCAAGGTCTGGACCCGAGCCGCCCCAATCGGCCTTTGGACCGAGCGACAGCAGTTTTCGCTCGGGGCCGCCCAGGGCAGGCACTGTATAAATTGCAATCTCGCTTTCGGAGGTGCGGACGAAAGCGAGCTGCCGGCCATCAGGCGACCAGGTTGGATCGGCGTCCTGGGCTGGATCGGTTGTAAGCCGCAAAGGGTTTTCTGACCCGATCAGCATCACATAGATGTCGAAGTTATCATTCTTCTCGCCACTCCAATCAAACGCGATCTGATTGCCATTGGGGGAAAAGGCCGGGTTTCCTTCCCATCCTGGGAAACTGGTGAAGGGAACGACCTTCATCGGCGGCAGTGATGGAGTGCGATGGGTGATGTAATACCAGACTGTCCCTCCAACCCCAAGCATTAGGACAACAGCCATCGCAATCAAACTGCTCACCCGTCGCCAGGGCCGAGGCTGGACCCCGAGGGCTGCGATACTTGTGCTGGCCGTTGGGTGCGACCCGGTTTCTGGTTTTTCGCCGTCGTAGGAGACATCAGCAACCAGCCTGTAGCCGCTTCTGGGGATGGTCTGGATGAAGCGCGGTTCCCTGGCGTCATCTCCCAACACCTTACGCAGCTCCGAGATCGACCGCGTCAGCACGTCGTCCGTTACAAACGTGTCCGGCCACACTGATTGGATCAGCTTCTCTTTGGGCACGACCTCGCCCGCATGGTCGGCGAGGCAAACAAGCACTTGCATCACCTTCGGTTCAACGCGTGCGGTCTTTTCAGCTCCGGTGATGCTGTTGATCTGGGGCTCGATGATAAAGTCGCCGACTCGGAAGCTACCATTCACATCCGCGCCCTCCGGTCAGGTCGATCTGAGACAAAGCAGACAGATCATACCAGCCGACCAACCAGCGGGCAACGCGCTTCAACTTTTAACGAGTCGGGAAAATCGCAGCAGCTCCATCAACGTCTTTCGATCGCTAATATAGTGATCACCTGCTTACTGTCTCGCGAGCCCTGGCATCCCTGACTTCCGCAAGTTTCATCATCTCCTGGCAGAACCTTCGCCGCTCATCGAGCGACGTCACCAGGTTTGCATTGTTTCTCACCCCGAGCACCTCGTTGAATTGCGTTAGCTTGGAAACGCCCGACAGGAGGGAGTTCGGGTTCAGCCCCAGACTCTTCATCGTGATGATGGCGACTGCATCGCAGCGAAGCTCCACCTCTTTCACTTTGTCGTATTGCTTATTGTTTCGAGCCGGCTCATATTCGGCGGAGAAGTATTCGTGTCCAAGCTCGTGAGCGACTACGGCCTGCAGTTCCTCAGCGGTGAGCAGGTCGACAGCTTCTTCTGAGACCACGACTGCTGATCCCTCGAGAAACCCGGCCCAGGCCAGCCCCAGCCTCAGTATCTTGACCTCGATGCCGGCTCGGTCGTGGTATGCGAGGATGGGACGGAGAGCATCCAGCTTGGCCTGCCTCTGGGCGGACGGCGAAATGATGTCTTCCTTCTTGATGCTTGCTACCAAGCGCGCCCTCCGGTCCGCGGAGACTCCTGCAGGCCGGATACTCTTCAGGTAGTCCTTGAGATCGCCCTTCTCGGTCGCAAAGTACTGGAGTGCCTGTTGAGCGACGCTCCCCGACAGGGCGGCTTTGCCGCTCTCCTGGGCTTGTACAGCGTTGAACATTCCAGATGCGAGTAGCCATCCGGCGACAGCCAACAGCGAATAAGTCCTGATTTTCATGGGTTCCTCCTGAGCGCTTTTTCCTTCGCGTTCAGAAGTAACCGTTCTTTGCCGAGGGAGTACTGGGGTGGGACTAAGGTTTGGCTTTAGTTATTCCGAGGGAGTTCCGAGGGACGGTGAGGTGGAGGTTAGGTCTCGTGCTAACGCTGACAACTCCAGTCATTGCTATAGTAAACAAGAGGCGTTTGTCGAATCAGAGGAAGAGTGATATTTCGCTGGGGTTATCGCGCTTGACCCTTCGGCGACGAGAGCGGCTGATTCCATTCATCGATGGGAAGGCTTCGTTGACGGCACCAAGATTCCGCAATGCGCTTCAATTTTCACCGAGTCGGAGTCCGGTAGTCGGCGGTGCCTTGCGGACCGGGCAATTCGCAACCGTCTCATTCACATCTCAACGCCGAGATCGGGTCGACTCTCGTCGCCCGTCGTGCAGGTAGCACCGCGGCTGCAAAGGCCACCGCTGTGAGGATCAGCGCCGCAGCTACAAACGTCGCAACGTCCGTAGGACTCACGCCATAGAGCAATCCCGACATCACTCGAGTCAATGCAAGCGCTGCTGCGAGTCCTATGGAGATGCCCCAAACCGTTAGACTCAGGCAACGTCGCAACACGAGCCTGATGACCCGAAGCGGGCCTGCGCCGAGAGCGAGGCGAATGCCGATCTCGTGCGTCCGCTCAGCAACCATGTAAGATATCACGCCGTAGACTCCAACCGACCCGAGCACAAGAGAGGTTACAGCGAAGATGGACAATAACAGCAAGTTGAAGCGGCGGGGTGCCAGATACTCATCCAGCCGCCACGCAAGTGTCCGAACGTTTGCCAGTGGTTGGTCTTTGTCGATTGCTTGAATCTCTCCC